>JAOZQN010000091.1 GCA_029932195.1 Bacteroidales bacterium
TTAGTATACACACTCTAATCTTTTTCGCTTTGCGAAGCCAAAAGCCAACTGCCAAGAGCTAAAAAAAAGTATTATGCAAAGATATATTTTTTTTCTTATTTTATGCCTTGCAACTTTTTTTTTTTCAATACTAATGCACCTTTTTTATTATATCTTTTCTAAAATTTTATGAATAATGTTTGATTAATATTTTGTGAATTAAATAAATATAATTACTTTTGCAATCTGAAAAAGGAAGAAGGGGACGATATATAGTCCCCTATTTTATTGTTTTTTTCAAAAAAAAATTCATAAGCATAACAAAAACAGATGATTATAAAAGAAGAGATAAAAAATAAATTAAAAGAACTAACAAAAAATAACTCTATTTTTATTGTAGATGTAAAAAATAATAATAGAGGAATTATAGTTCATTTAGATACAAAAGAAGGAATAAAATTGAAAGAATGTTCTGATATTCATAGAAAATTGCACGATGAATTTGGTGAGAATATGGAAGACATAAATCTTGAAGTTTCGTCTCCCGGACTAACAACTCCATTTAAAGTTCTTGAACAGTATCTTAAAAATATTGGAAATGAAATTCAAGTAATTGAAAATGATGGAGGTCAATATATAGGTAAATTATTATCTGCCAATGAGCAAAATATAGAATTAGAACTTAAGAATAAAGAAAAAACAATAGAAAAAATAAACCCTTCAAACATAAAAAAAACAACACTCGTGTTTTAAAATAAATTTTGAATTTGAGAATTTGAGAAGTTTTGAATTTGAGAAGTTGAGAAATTTAGGATTGGTTTACACCAAAATTTCAAAACTCCAAAATTTCAAAATTTCAAAACTTTAAAATATCAAAATATCAAAACTAAAAAAAATGAATAGCTTAAACCTTATAGATACCTTTTCTGAATTTAAAGAACTCAAAAACATAGACAAAGTTACCATGATGGGAATTATGGAAGATGTTTTTAGAAGTTCTTTGATAAAAATATTTGGTAGCGACGATAATTTTGACCTAATAATAAATATAGACAAGGGCGATTTTGAAATTTGGCGAAATAGAATAGTAGTTGCAGACGAAGATTTTGAAGATCCTAATACTGAAATATCTCTAAGTGAAGTTCACAAAAAAGGTTCTGATTATGAAGACTATGAAGCAGGTGAAGATTTTACCGACGAAGTAAAATTCGTAGATTTTGGACGACGAGCTATTTTGGCTGTCCGACAAAACCTTACTTCAAAAATACTGCAATTAGAGAAGGATAGTTTATTTGAAGAATATAAAGAAAAAGAAGGAGTATTAATAACAGGCGATGTATATCAATCGTGGAGAAAAGAAACTCTTGTGCTTGACGACGAGGAAAATGAATTAATTTTGCCAAGATCGGAGCAAATTCCTTCAGATAGATTTAGGAAGGGCGACGTATTGAGAGCTGTTGTTTCAAAAGTGGAAATGAGAAATAATACTCCTAGAATAATTTTATCACGAACATCTCCACTATTTTTAGAACGACTTTTTGAATTGGAAGTTCCCGAAATATATGATGGTCTGATTGTTATAAAAAAAATAGTTAGGAAACCAGGAGAAAGAGCAAAAGTTGCCGTAGAATCTTTTGACGAGCGAATAGACCCAGTAGGTGCATGTGTAGGTATGAAGGGTGCAAGAATACATGGTATTGTTAGAGAATTACGAAACGAAAATATTGATGTAATAAATTATACCGATAACATTCAACTTTTTATTCAACGAGCATTAAGCCCTGCAAAAGTTAGCTCTATCAGACTTCTTGAAGATGAGAAGAAAGCTGAAGTATTTTTATTGCCAGACGAAGTATCAAAAGCAATAGGAAAAAATGGATTAAATATTAAATTAGCCACACAATTGACTGGATACGAGATAGATGTGTTTAGAGAGATTGAAGAAGGCGAAGAAGATATTGATATTGACCAATTTGCAGACGAAATAGACGAATGGGTTATAGATGAATTAAAACGAATTGGCTGTGATACTGCCAAAAGTGTATTGCAATTATCGATTGAAGAACTCGAAAAAAGAACAGATTTAGAGCTTGAAACACTGGAATATGTGCTTCAAGTTATTAATTCTGAATTTGAAAAGAGTTAAACGATAAAAAGTTTAAGGTTGTAACGTAGAAAGTTTAAAGTTGGAAAGGTAAGAAATTACAGACTTCTGTAAAACTAAATAATACAACTTTAAATCTTTTAACTTTCTACGTTATAACTTTTTAACTAAAAATAATATTCACTGCTCCATTAAAGATTACCTAAATTCATAGCGAATAAATTTTATGAAACAAAAAACAAGTATAAAACGATTAAGTAAAGTAGCAAGAGAACTAAATGTTGGTATATCAACAATTACAGATTTCTTGCAATCAGAAGGACATAAAGATAAATTTACTCCCAATACTAAAATTTCAGCTGAGCAGTATGAACTATTGTTGAAAAAATACGGAAAGGAAAGAGATTTGAAAAAGGAGCAAGAAGAAGTTCGCCGACAAGAAGAGTTGAGAAAAGAAGAAGCTCAAAAAAAGAAAGAAGAAGAGAAAGAGATAAAAAGAAAAAAGAAAGAAGATGAAGAAGAAAAAAGAAAAAAAATAGAAGCGACTAAAAAAGAAAAAGAGTTGGAATTAAAAAAAGAAAAAGAAGAGAAAGAAGAAAAAGATAGAGAGCAGAAAGAGAAAGAAAAAGAAAACTCAATAAAAAAGACTAATGAACCACAAGAATTTAAAATTTTAGGAAAAATAGATTTAGATGAAATAAATAAAACTCCTAAAAAGAAAAAAAAGAAAAAGAAAAAGAAAAAGAAAAAAGAAATCAATACTGTTATTGAAATAGTAACGAAAAAAAATAAAAAAATAAAAACTATAAAAAAAGAAAAAGAAAATGTTATTAAGAAAGAAGAGATAAAAGAAACAGTAAAAGAGACTATTGAACAAAAAGAAAAAATAGAGAAGACAAAAAAAGATTTAGAAAATAAAAAAAATATTGAGAAGGAAGAAATAGAAGACAAAAAAACTCCCGAAAAATCGGAAGAGAAAGAAGCCCCAAAAACAGAAGGCAATAAAATTAAAGATGAAATAAAAGTTGTTGGAAAAATAGATTTAAGCACTCTAAATCAAAGAACAAGACCTGTTCGGAAAACAAAAAAAGAAAAAGCAGAAGCAAGAAAGAAAAAAGAAAAAGGCAAAGGATTAAAAGTAAAACAGGTATCCTTAGATAGTAATAGCAACAATAAAAAAAGGAAACGAAGAAAGGTAGAGAAAGTAAATATTAGTAATGTTAAAGCGGGAAATTATAAAAAACGTCCTGCAGCAAATACTAAAGTTAAGAAAAAAAGTAGTGTTCCAGACCAACAAGACATTGACAGACAAGTAAAAGAAACACTAGCAAAATTAGAAAGAAGACAAAAAAATAAAGCTGTAAAATACAGAAAATCAAAAAGAGAAGAGCATAAAAACATTAGAGAAAAAGAAAAAGAGAAACTAATTCAAGAAGAAAAAGAAATTCAAATTACAGAATTTATTACTGTAAATGAGTTGGCAAGTATAATGGATATTCATGTAAACGAAGTTATTGGTATTTGCATGGACTTAAATATTCCTGTTGCCATAAACACTCGTTTAGATGCAGAAACAATAACACTTATTAGCGACGAATTTGGATTTAAAGTAGATTTTATTTCTACAAAAACAGAAGACGAAGAGTTATTTAATATAGAAGACGATGATGAAAACATGATTTCTCGCCCTCCTATTATTACAGTAATGGGGCATGTGGACCATGGAAAAACTTCACTTCTTGATTATATTAGAGATGCAAATGTTATTGCTGGTGAAGCTGGGGGAATAACACAACACATTGGAGCATACCATGTTAGAGTAAAATCAGGAGAAACAATAACGTTCTTAGATACTCCTGGGCACGAGGCTTTTACAGCTATGAGAGCACGTGGTGCAAAAGTAACAGATGTTGTAATTGTTATTATTGCAGCCGACGACGACATAATGCCTCAAACAATAGAAGCGATAGACCATGCCAAGGCAGCTGATGTTCCTATCATTTTTGCCATAAATAAAATTGACAAAGAAAATGCAAATGTAGAAAAAATAAAAAGAGAACTTGCCGACCGTAGCTTACTTATAGAAGAATGGGGAGGAAAATATGGTTGTGTTGAAATTTCTGCAAAATTTGGAAACCATGTAGATGAACTCCTAGAAAGAGTTATTCTTGAAGCAGAAATGTTAGAATTAAAAGCAAATCCAAATAGAAATGCACTTGGAACAGTTGTAGAGTCTTCTTTGGATAAGGGAAAAGGTTATGTTTCTACACTTTTGTTAAAAACAGGAACACTTAATGTTGGTGATTTTATTCTTGTAGGACAATTTACGGGAAAAGTAAAAGCAATGTTTAATGAAAGAGGTAAAAAAGTGAAAAAAGCAGGACCTTCTGAACCAGTATTAGTATTAGGTTTAAATGGAGCACCAGAAGCAGGCGACCCATTTGTTGTAATGGAAAGTGAAAAAGAAGCAAAAGAAAAAGCAAATTATAGACAACAACTACAACGAGAAATTACATTTAGATCTAAAAAATTACTAACATTAGATGAGATTGGCAGACGACTTAAAGTAGGTGATTTTAAAGAACTTAATGTTGTAATTAAAGGAGATGTTATTGGCTCAATAGAGGCACTTGACGATTCTATAAGCAAACTCACAACAGAAGAAATACAAGTAAATATTATACATAAAGCAGTAGGACAAATTACAGACAACGACGTAATGTTAGCAGCTGCCTCAAATGCGATAATTGTTGGCTTTAATGTTAGACCTATAGCATCGGCTCGTAAAATTGCAGAACGAGAAAAAATAGAAATCAGACCATATTCAATTATATTCAAAGTTATTAGCGATATAAAAGATGCAATGGAAGGAATGCTTACCGCAGAAATTAGAGAAGATATTGTTGGAACAGCAGAAATTCTTAAAACATTCAAAATAACTGGAGTAGGAACAATCGCAGGTTGTATGGTTAAAGAAGGTAAAATATCCAGAGACTCAAAAGTTAAACTAATTAGAGACGGAATTGTAAAATATTCAGGTGAACTTGGTTCGTTGCAAAGATACAAAGACGAAGCAAAAGATGTTCATACAGGACAAGAATGTGGTTTAAATATTGATAAATATAACGATATAAAAGTTGGAGACCTTATAGAAGCATTCAAAGAAACAGAAGTTAAAAGAAAACTATAATTTTAACTACATTTAATAACATAGAAAAAGCTGATTTTTAAAAAAATCAGCTTTTTTTTATAAATGATTAAAATATTTGGCTATTTTCACGAATATCTAATTCAAGATTTTTTTGAAATTATAGAATTGAAATTTAACTCTGTAAATGAGTATTTTAAAATTTCAAAAATAACGAAAAAATTGGCACTCGTGAAAAATGCCAAAAATTTCAATTATGTATTTTTTATTTTTCTATTAATAGAACAACTTACTTATTGTTTCATTAAAGTGTACAACATATTATTAATCCTGAAAACGTTGTTTTTTTTGGCATAATATTATTCAAAACTTCATAATTTCATAATTTCAAAACTTTTCCCGCTTGTCTGGCTTAGGAAGTTTAGCAATTTATTAATAGTCTCTAATACAACGAACTGAATATGCAGCATTTTTATTTACGACCTCTTCTTTTATTGTGTCGTTATTGATTGAGAAACTAAAAATATATGCCTGTTCAGGAGAATACTCATCAGAAGTCCAAAAGCCTGAATACTCTGAAATACCTGAATAATTGCCATTATGCGTTCTAAAACCACTAAATAATGCTTTAAATTGAGAACTTCCTATTTCTATTAATTCTGCCGCAGCTTTATTCTTACCTCCATAAATAGTTATCAAAGAATTCCATTCTCCCGATGAAGGTAGATGCCAGCCATTTGGACAAATATTTTGTGCAACATCCCATTTATAAAGACGAGAATATGTATTTTCGTAGTATGAGTCGTCGTTGTAAAAGTATGTTTCTATAGTTACACCATCTTTATTTACAGATGTTTTTAAGTTTTTAGTTGTCCAAACAGATTCTCCAAATTTAAGTGCAGGATATGTATAATCATCTGTGGTAACAAAATATTTATAAGTAGTTTCTTCAATATTAAGTTTTATCCCGTCTATACTAAGAGATACTAATAACAGATTTAACGATGAAAATTCGTCTTCTTTTAGATTATCAAAATTTCCTTTATCATTTTCTGTTCTCAACATACTCACAACAGAAGAGAAACTGGCAAGCTGTCCTTCTGCTGTTGTATTGCCCACAATATCAATAAGATGCCCGCTGTTTACTATCCATTCAATACCTTTTACAACAAAATTACTTGTTACATCTCCTATTACTTCCGAATAACTTATAGAATTGGATAAATCCTCTTCTAGGTTTATTTCAGAAGTTGTATTTTTTTGATGCACAAGATTATAAGTATAATCTTCTCCATTTTTAGAGATTATAGCAGTTCTTAAAACTGTTGCACTATTTGCCTCCCAATCGCAGTCATAAATATTTACAACAAAATTTAGATTTTCACTTGGTAGATATTCTATAAAAAACTTACCTAAAATATTACTTGTGCTTTTTGTATATGTATATCTTGGGTAACCATCTATAAATTCGGTTATAATTATTGATTTATTTTGTTCATTTTCTACTATTATATGAGACAGACTTGTGGGTTCTAAACTACTATTAAAATATCCCACAGTAAAAATATTTTCGTTGTTGTCGTTGTCCCAAAAAGACATTTGTGGTGCATAACTAGATATTGCCGAAGTTGGACTATTTTTTTCTATTCTATATTTTCCTAACTCTGTTTTTCCTCTACAGGAAGCAAAAAATATAATTACTAAAATAATTGGAATAATTTTTTTCATAATAATTTATCATATTTTAAAGTGTGTATAATTTAACATACAAAACTAAAAAATTAAAGTGTAATTTACAAAATAAAATCAAAAAACATTTTACAGTGCGTTACAAATCGCCTGTAATAAAATTATTTGAATGTGTCATACGGGGGCTTTTAGATTTTGGCAGTTACCTTTTGGCTTAGTTTTTTATCGCTTTACGAAGCCAACAGCTAAAAGCCCCCAATATATTACATACTCATTCCAATTTTATAAGCGAATTAGTATAATTACTGAGAAGTCGGGAAAACTTTTTAGACAGATATTAATTTATTGATTAATAGGGCATTAAATAAAATAGAGTTAATTCTATTTTTGCCTGATAATCAGATTATAATTACAAGAAAAAATTTCCCGACTTTTCAGTATAATTAATGAAATTGTTATAAAAACATTTGGCTCATGAAAAATATTTACTTTTTGTAATCAAATAATATACAGACCAATAGACAAATGAACGAATAAACAAATAAACCTTTTTCAGTATAACTTACTTCATCTCTTCTACTGCTCGCAAATAAATTTTATCGCTTCGGTTAAAAACTTTGTAAAAATTATTTTCGTCCAAAACATTTCTCACAATATAAGCATATAAAAGAGTTTTTATTCGCTCTTTTGCATTGTCTATTTCCAATTGTTCACTTTTTATTTTATGTGTTTTGGTAAAATTAACAAATTGAGAATAAACACCTTGATTTTCTAAATATTTCTCTATTTGAGTATGATTTTCAAACTTGGTTAAAGCAGTTCTTTTTTTATCTGTATATTCTATTGCAAAGTTGTAAATCAAGTTCTTATCGCTAACTGTTTGATAAAATTTGGAATACCTTGTGGTATCTATTGGAATAAAAATATCTGGCATAATTCCACCACCACCATAAACAACTCGCCCCTCGGGAGTTCTGTATTTTAGAGAATCAGCAAAACTTGTAGAGTCCTGATTTTCAAGCTCCCCATTCATTAATCTATTATAAATTTCGTGTTCGTAGTCGTCAAAATTGTCAGAATACGGTTTTTGAATACATCTGCCTGTTGGTGTGTAGTATCTTGCAATTGTTAGGCGAATATAAGAACCATCTCTAAATTCAAACTCCGTTTGAACCAGACCTTTACCGAAAGAGCGTCTGCCAATAATAAGTCCTCTGTCGTTGTCTTGGATTGCTCCTGCCACAATTTCGCTCGCCGAAGCCGACCAAGTATCTATCAAAACTATAAGCTCCATTTCTGTGCAAAGCCCTCCTTTTGTAGAAGTGTAATTCTCTCGTTCATAAGCTTTTCCTTCGGTGTAAACTATCATTTTTCCATCGTCCAAAAACTCATCTACTATTTTATAAGCCTCACCAAGATAACCTCCGCTATTTCCTCGTAGGTCTAAAATTATTTTTTCCAAACCTTCTTTTTTTAAACTTTTAACAGCAGATACAAATTCATCATGGGTAGTGCGAGCAAAACGACTAACTCTAATATATCCAGTATTTTCGTTAACCATATAACTTGTCTCAACACTATAGAGAGGAATTTTATCTCTTGTTATTTCTATCTGAATCAAATCTTTACGACCAGAACGTTTTATTCCAAGCACAACTTTAGAGCCTTTCTTTCCTTTCAAGTTTTTCATAACATCGGCATTTGTAATTCCAATTCCTGCAAAAGTGGAGTCGTCTATTGTAACAATTCGGTCGCCAGCAAGCAAGCCTTCTTTTTCCGAAGGTCCGCCAGCTATAACACTCACAATCATTATGGTATCTTTTTGGATATTAAACTGAACTCCAATTCCATCAAAACTTCCATGCAAAGGAGCGGTAGTTTCCTCATATTTTACAGCAGGAATATAAACCGAATGTGGGTCTAATTGCTGCAAGACTTTTGGAATTATTTTTTCAATAATTTCACTGGTAGAAACGCTATCAACATATTGACTATGAACAACATTTATCAAAGCACTTATTTTATCAGATTTTGTTAAATCTATATTAGAACCACCTCTATCGTGATAAATTAAGCGACCAAGCAATAGTCCAATTGCTATTGATAAAAAGATAAATAACGGTGTGTATAAATTGTTTTTTTTCATGTTTTTTTAATAAATTGTTTTAAAATAATTAGAGAAGTTTTTTTTAGGAAGGAGGGTTTTAGGAAGGAGGATGGAGGATTTTAGGGTGGAGGATGGAGGAAAATAGGGTTTTAAAAGAGAGTTTTTTCCTTTTTACTCCCCCGCTTTTTTCCTTAACTCCTCCACCCTAAATTCCTCCTTCCTAAATTCCTCCTTCCTCCACCCTAAATTCCTCCTTCCTCCTTCCTAAATTCCTCCTTCCTCCTTCCTTAATTCCTCCTTCCTCCACCCTAAATTCCTCCTTCCTAAATTCCTCCTTCCCCCCCCTCACTCCTCCCTCCTAAATTCCTCCTTCCTCCTTCCTAAATTCCTCTCTTCTAATTTCTATTCCTGCTCTTTTGAGTAAATCTAATCCGTCGGTAATTCTGTATTCTTCGTTGTAAACTACCCTTTTAATTCCTGCCTGAATTATTAATTTAGAGCATTCCATACAAGGAGAAGTTGTTACATACAAAGTAGAATTTTCGCTACTATTATTTGATTTTGCAACTTTTGTTATTGCATTTGCCTCAGCATGAAGCACATAGTTTTTCGTGTTCTTGTTTTCGTCTTCACAGATATTTTCAAATCCAGATGGAGTTCCATTGTAACCATCGGATATTATCATTTTATCTTTTACAAGAATTGCTCCTACCTTTCGTCGCTCACAATACGAATTTTTCGCCCATACGTGAGCCATTTCCAAATAACGTTTGTCTAATTTTTTTTGTTTTAAAATCATTTTGCAAAATTGAATAAAATAATTGAAATTATCAAAAGAAAAATAAAATACGATAGAAAATGATACAGATATTATTAAAATATAATTGTTTTTTTTAAAAGAAAGAAAAAGTATTGTAAAATTAAATTTTTTTGATTAATATTGCAGGTTAAATAAATAATTAATTCAACAATAGAGTAATTTTAAACAAACATAAATTAATATATGCAATTATTAAAAACAGCCATAGAAAGTATAAAAGACAAAAAAGGTAGTAATATAGTATCGTTGGAATTTATTCCAGAGCAAAGTTCTGTTTGCGACTATTTTGTTATCTGCGAAGCAGAATCTGATAGACAAGTGAAAGCTATTGCAAAAGCAATTCAGGAAAATATTAGAGAAGAGTTAGACCTAAAACCAACTCATATCGAAGGTATGAACGAAGCAAACTGGATACTGTTAGATTATTTTGATATAATAGTCCACGTTTTTCAACGAGAGTCCAGAGAATTTTATGGACTGGAAAAACTATGGGCAGACGCAAAAATTACTCACCATGAGTAGGAAATTAAAAGGTTAAAAACTAACTTACGAACATCTTAATTCATTATACTCATTATTTTTAACTTCTAATTTAAAATGGAATTTATTATAGCCTTTCTCACCCTGACTTTTTTAGAGATAATTCTTGGTGTAGATAATATTATTTTTGTATCTATTGTAACTAACAAACTACCAAAGCATCAGCAACGAAAAGGACGGATAATTGGACTTACTCTTGCTCTTGTTTTTCGACTAATTTTGCTTGTGCTGATAACTTGGCTAATCCACCATCTTACAACACCATTTTTTCCGTTAGAAAATCTAACAACCAATGTGTTAGATTATTTCACAACCGAAGAAGTATTAGAGAAGATGCACCACAAAGAAAATATTTTGGAAAAAGCAAAATTACTTTTTCACACAATTGGGGTTAGAGAGCTAATCTTATCCATTGGTGGGTTGTTTTTACTTGGGAAAAGCGTTTCAGAAGTGCATCACAAAATGGAAGGTGCTGCCAAAGAACATAAAAATACGGCTGGAGCTTCAATGGCTAAAATTATAATGCAAATTATTCTATTAGATCTCGTATTCTCCTTTGATTCAATACTTACTGCAGTTGGCATCACTGATAATATTTACACAATGGTTATTGCCGTTGTTGTAGCAATGGTTGTTATGCTTGTTTTTTCTGGTAAAATTAGTAGTTTTATTGCAAAACACCCAACCCTGGAAATGCTTGCACTCTCGTTTTTAATTCTCATAGGTTTTATGTTGCTCCTTGAAGGCGTGCATATTGAAGTTCCAAAAGGTTATATTTATTTCGCAGTATTCTTCTCATTAATAGTTGAGGTTTTAAATCTTAGTATTAAAAAGAAAAAGGAGAAAAAGAATAAGCCCGTAGAATTAATACGGAAAATAAAAGACGATGAATAAAGTTTTTAGTCCTTAGTTTTAAATTAGTGGACACCTGACAATAAATAAGTAAAGTTATGAAATTTGAAATAAATAATTTTGGTCCTATTAAAAATTTCAAAATAGACCTTGATGAAAATTTACAACTAATTTACGGTAAAAATAGCGTAGGAAAATCCTATGCTGTTTCTGCTGTTTATTTATTAATAAAAAATATTTTATCGGGAAAAGCAAGTAATATTAAAAATGAAGGAGATTTTCAAACTATTATAAATAAAATTGAACAAAAAATTGAAGCAAAAAACTTCCAGGCATATCCTATTCCTGAAAAATATATTTATCAATATGTTAAAAATTCATTTAGTTTTTTTATAGAAGAGATAGAAAATTCGTTTAAAAATTCATTTTCAGATTTAAAAAATATTACAAATAGATTAAATAATGAGGATTTTAGTATAATTGTAGAATTTTATAATATTAAATTTAAAATTAAGATAAAAAATAACAAATTATATATTTCGGATATTCTTAAATTTCCAAGTATAATTATAAAATTTACTACTAAGTTAAAATCAAATCCATTTATTTTATTAAAGAAAAAAATTATCTATATAGAAAAATTACCTCTTCAAGAAAATTATATTAAAGAAGCATTAAATTATATTACATTTGATTCTATAAATGAAGTTTTAAAAAAAATAAAAGAGCAATATAACAATATTTATTTTTTACCTGCCTCTCGTTCAGGTTTATATACAGCTATGAACACCTTTAGTTCTTTGTTTGTAGAACTTTCGCAACAACGACAATTTATTTCAAAAACAATATCATTACCAGATATTTCTGAACCTGTTTCCGATTATTTTCTCAACATAAGTAAAATTAACAACGAAAATGAAAATAATTTAGCAGACATAGTTAATAAATTTGAAAACAAAATACTAAAAGGAAGAGTAAAATATGATACAAGAACAAAAAAACTGAAATTTTTGCAAGAAAATATTGACTTATCTCTTGACTTGAAGGAAACTTCGTCAATGATTGCAGAACTTACACCAATTGTAGCTCATCTGAAATTTATTATAGACAAAACTTCTATTTTATTTATAGAAGAACCTGAAACTTGTTTACACCCCGAAATTCAAGTTGAAATAATGAAAATATTTGCTGAAATTGCAACTAATTTTAATATAAAGTTAATTTTGACTTCTCATAGTAACTATATGTTTAATCAATTGAATAATTTGATATTAGACAAACAAATTGATTCTAAAATAACAAAATCATCACATCTTGTTATGACAAAAACAGGCAGCATTGACAATCAAGATATGAATGTTACTGACGATGGAATTGCAGATAATAATTTTGCCAATACTTCTAAAAAATTATACAATGAAAGAATGAATATTTATGAGAAATTAAATGTTGAATAATGTTACTACAAAAGATAAAAAGTGATGCAATTTTATCACAATTCATAGCAAAAAAATGTGAAGAGAATAATATTGAAGTTATTTTAGATAAAAAAATAACAGAAGACCAATATCTAATTATAAAAGTAGATGATTATTACAAGAGTCTGAAAATAGGAGATACTCCAAAAACACCAGATTGTTTAATATTGCAAAAATGTTTGGAATCAAATTTAGAATATGCAATAACAATTGTAGAATTAAAAAGAAGAAGAAAATCCAGTGATTTTAATATAAATGAAGTAATAGAAAAATTTAAAACTTGCCTTAATGATTTTATGAAAATAAAATTCAAAGACTATTTTAATGAAAATTACAAACGAATAGATTTATATTTTATTACGAATAAAAAAACATACGGGAGTAATAATATTGATACCGATTTAGAAATGTCGTTATCAATGTCTGAAAGACTTAAATTTAATGGAAAATACTGTTCTATAAAGCTTTGCAATAATAAACAAAAAATAAAACCCTGTTATTCAAAATGACAACCAACTATAAAAGAACTGAAACACAAATTGTTATAATAGGAAATAGCTCACTTGGAGGAGACTCTCCTATCCGAATTCAATCCATGACCAACACAGACACAATGGACGTGGAAAAAACGGTTGAGCAATGCAAAAACATTATTGATAAAGGTGCTGATTATGTTAGACTTACAACACAAACAGTTAAACACGCCGAAATTCTTGAAGAGATAAAAAAACAACTTCAAAAAGACGGTTACAACACTCCGCTAATTGCCGATGTGCATTTTAATCCAAAAGTAGCAGAAGTTGCTGCCACAATTATTGAAAAAGTTAGAATAAATCCGGGAAATTATACAGACAAAAAACAGTTCAAACAAATAGAATTTACAGACCAAGAATATCAAGCAGAAATAGATAGAATAAAAAAGCGACTTTTACCATTATTAAAAATCTGCAATCAAAATAATACTGCAATCAGAATTGGCACAAATCATGGCTCACTTTCCGACCGAATAATGAGCAGATATGGCGACACATCAAAAGGAATGGTGGAAGCAACTATGGAATTTTTACGAATTTGCAAAACCGAAAATTTCAAGAATTTAGTCATCTCATTAAAAGCAAGTAACACCGTAATTATGGTGCAAGCATGTAGGCTTCTTGTTAGTCAAATGCAAAAAGAAAATATGAATTTTCCGCTTCATTTGGGAGTTACCGAAGCAGGAAACGACAAAGAAGGTCGCATAAAATCTGCCGCTGGAATTGGTGCTTTGCTCGTTGATGGAATTGGCGACACAATAAGAGTTTCGCTAACGGAAAGCCCTGAGAAGGAAATACCTGTAGCAAAATTTATTGCAAATTATGCCACAGAACGAAAAAATTATGATAAATTACCCGAAATTTCACAAAGTTTTGTTAATCCTTTTGAATATAAAAAGAGAGAATCATACGAAATTTTAAATATTGGAAATCAAAATGTTCCAATTGTAATAGCAGATTACTCTGAAACAGAAATTAATTTTGAAAAAAACGAACTTCTCCCAGATTATATTTTCCTTGGAGACAAAGAAATAGATTTTTCAAAACACGAAAATACTCGTTTTATCTTAAATATAGATAGTTGGAAATATGAACAAAAAACATATCCACTTTTTGATTTAAAGTCATACTTAAATGCCGATAGAAAATCTGATATACTAAACTTTTTATCAGTTAGTTATACTGATTTATCAAAAGAATTAATTGAAGAGCTTTGTGAAGATAAAGCATTTGTTTTAATTCCAAATTTTAAGACGAATAATAAACTAGGTGAAATAAGGTTGTTTTTTCAAAAATTATATGAGTTAAATAGTAAAATTCCAGTTATTTTAAAATCTATTTATGATAAAAAAAACACAACAAATTTTCAGTTGCAAGCGGCAATAGATTTAGGAATTTTATTTATTGATGGTTTGGCAGATGGTGTTTTTCTAGAAAATAGAAATATCACAAATAAACAAATTATCACCGATACGGCTTTTGATATTTTGCAAGCAACACGCCGTAGAACAAGCAAAACAGAGTATATTTCTTGTCCATCTTGTGGTAGAACACTTTTTGATTTAGAAGACACAACTGCTGAAATAAAAGAAAAAACATCTCATCTTAAAGAACTAAAAATAGGGATAATGGGTTGCATAGTAAATGGTCCGGGAGAAATGGCTGATGCAGACTATGGATACGTAGGGGCAGGAAAAAACACTATAATTTTATATAAAAATAAAAATATAATAAAGAAAAATATTCCAAAGAATAAAGCCGTTGACGAACTCATAAAATTAATTAAAGAAAACGGAGATTGGAAAGAAAAATAAATAAGTAGATTGACAATTTTAAATTTACGATTTACGATTGGTTTACACTTG
>JAOZQN010000092.1 GCA_029932195.1 Bacteroidales bacterium
TTTTTTATCCTGATTTTAACATACTTACAGTCAAAATGAGAACTGCTGCTATTTTGGTTTCATTATTTTCTGTAAAAATATATGATATTGTATAATGCCCATCGCTACTTGGGATTTTGCTCATATCTACTACATATTTTTTTGTTTCTCCTTTTTCCAGAATAATAGGTTCTTGGTCGCTATTCTTTACTGGTTTTATAGTTAGATTATCTATTGTAAAATCCGAATTATTTGTAATTTCAAATTTTGCATTTCCAGAGCAAGATATTAATGTAATAATAATTATTCCTACAAAAGATAGTTGTATTTTTTTCATTTGGTTGCTTATTAAAATTTAAAATCTGTCCTAATTTATTTCGCAAATATAAAAAAAAGTTGCGATTATTTTCCTTAGAGGTATATAATGGCAACTTTTTTTTATTAGTTATGTTATTTTATAATATTTTTTAGATTATGAACTGGATTTTTATTAATTTAATAAATATTAAAGCTGTATTTTTTTATTATTTTTATCAAAGAAATAGTATTCTAAGAAATTATAATCATCTTTCTTTTTTATTCTTAGGTTAAACATGTGTTTAAATTTCCATTTCAGAGCTATCGGATATATTCCTTTTGTTAGATGAGAATAAATGTATGGGTGAACTTCGAGTATAACTTTTTTAGATTTATTTTCTTTAATAATACGTTTCAATAATATTTCAATCTCTTCAATAAATAGTGAAGAAGGAGCAATTTCTCCTGTGCCATCACAAACGGGACAAGGTTCTACTGTTTGGATATTCATTTCTTGTCGCACTCTCTGGCGAGTAATTTGCATTAGTCCAAACTTAGTGAGTGGCAATATACTATGTTTTGTTTTATCCATTGCCATTTGTTCTTTCATTCTCTCAAAAACAGCTTTTTTATATTGATGCTTGTGCATATCTATAAAATCTACGACAATTATTCCACCCATATCTCGGAGGCGTAACTGTCTGGCAATTTCGTCTGCCGACGCAAGATTTACTTCGTAGGCATTTGTTTCTTGGTCTTTCTTTTTATTTGTTCTATTTCCACTATTCACATCTATAACATGTAGAGCTTCGGTATGTTCTATTATTAGGTAAGCTCCGTTTTTTATAGTAACAGTTTTTCCAAAAAGTGTTTTTATTTGTCTTTCTACTCCAAAGTGTTTATAAATCTCATCTTTTCCTGTATATAGTCTCATTATCTTCTGAGAACCAGGAGATATTGAACCAATATAATCTTTCATCTCATAATAGAAATCCTTGTTGTTCACAACAATACTATTAAAGCTTTTATTCAATAAATCTCTTAAAAGTGCAGATGTTTGGTCTAATTCGCTCACCAGTAGTTGTGGAGCATCTATTCCTGCAAGACCTTTGAGTGCTTTTTCCCATGTATTTATAAGTCTTCGTAGTTCCATATCGAGTTCTGCAACTCTTCTTTTGCTCGCTACTGTTCTTATAATTACTCCATAGTTCTCAGGTTTAATGCTATACATCAGTCCTTTAAGTCTTTTTCTTTCTTCTTTAGATTTTATCCTTTGAGATATTGAAACTTTATTGGAGAATGGTAATAAGACTAAGTTCCTACCAGCAATTGATATTTCAGACGTAAGTCTTGGACCTTTTGTGGATATTGGTTCTTTGGTTATTTGAACAAGAATTTTTTGTCCTACGGTAAGAACCTGCGAAACCTTTCCAAATTTATTAATGTCAGTTTTTTTGTTATAGCTACTAAACTTGGGTGTATTGTTAGGATGGTTGATAGACGAATGAACATAGGAACTCATGGAGGAAAATTGTGCTCCTAAGTCCAAATAGTGCAAAAACGCATCTCGTTGATAGCCTATTTCTACAAATGCAGCATTAAGCCCATTCATTATTTTTTTTACTTTGGCAATATATATATCACCAACCGAGAATTTTTTATTTTTTTTCTCTTTATGTAGTTCAACTAATTTTTTGTCTTCTAATAATGCGATTGTTGTAATTGAGTCTTCTACATTTATTACTAAGTCTCTTGTCACAATTTATTTTATATTTTATACTTTTTAAGTGGTGAGATAAGTAAATTGACGATTTTTAACTTATGATTATTTTATATCTAAGTCATTGATTTTTAAATATAAAATAATACAGAAGCGATTTTAATCAAGTTACTTACAACAAGCAGAGCCATCAGAGATTTTATACTTGATGGATATTTATGTGAATTTTACAACAATTTTATAAACATAAATTTTATGTTTATAAAATTATCTTATTATTAAAATCACAAAAATAAAAGATTAGAATTATTGATTATCAATAGTTCTAATCTCGCAACCTGTTTAAAAAAGGTTATTTTTTCTTTTTGTGTCTATTCTTTCGCAAACGTTTTTTTCGTTTGTGTGTAGATATTTTATGTCTTTTTCTTTTTTTTCCGCTTGGCATAATGAATTACGATTTTACGTTTTCTTTAACGTTGTTAATAAATGTTTTTGAAGGTTTGAACGATGGAATAAAGTGTTCAGGAATTACAATAGTAGTATTTTTAGAAATATTTCTTGCAGTTTTTTCTGCTCTTTTTTTAACTATAAAACTACCAAATCCTCTCAAATAAACATTATTACCACTTACTAAAGAATCTTTTATTGTATCCATAAAAGTTTCAACAGTTTCTTTTACTGCTACTTTCTCTACCCCTGTTTTTTTTGAAATCTCGTTGATTAAATCAGCTTTAGTCATTTTTTTAATTTTTATGTGTTAGATTATATATATTATTTTTATTTAAAATTTTAGTCAATAAACTGAATGCAAAGATAATAAATTTTATTTATCAATTGCAAATGTAAATCATTTTTTATCAATGTTTTTAGTGAAAAAAAAAAAGTTGCCTTGTATTTTATTGATTTTCAGTAAAATACTTTATTTATTCTTTATTGAAAAAATCATAAATATTTTCTTCTGTTTCTGTATTTTTATCATTTACAGTGTTTTTGACACTTTTTCCTTCTGGAATTGCAATATTTTTCACATCATTTAATTTGTATTTTTGCATTGCTGATTTTGTTGCTCCTCGTTGATTGTTTACTACATACGAAAAAGCTCCTTGTAATTCAAAATTATTAATTAGAGTGTCGGCAATAATTATGTATGATATGTTGATTATTGAATCCGTTGGCAAATTATCCCAACGAAATTCTACAACCTGTTTTTTTATAGAAAAAATTGCTGTTTGGCTGTCATTCTTTTTTGCAGAAAATCCTTCTGGCAGTTTTTGTTTGTATTGTGCAAATGTTGTAATATCACTCTTATTTATAGTAATATTAACTGTATATTCCTTGCCTTTTTCTATTTGTTCGGGGAAAATAGTTTTTACATTTATATTTTGCCCTATTAGTAATTGGACAGATAAAAGAAGTGAGAATAAAATTATTAATTTTTTCATTTTATACTATTATGTTGTGAAACTTTGTTTTTTTTGCGTTTTTCACGAGTGCCAAGTGCCTATTGGCATCGTTACTTTTTAAATTTTAAAATGTTCATTTACAGAGGTAAACTTCAATTCTAAAATTTCAAAAAAGCCTTGAACTTGACACTCGTGAAAAACGTCGTTTTTTTAATACAGTTTTTTGTAAATAATTGTATTTTAAGGTGTAAACAAATTCGTAAATCGTAAATTTTAATTCGTAATTGCCGTTTACGGTGTTATGGTATTGATTATTAAGAAATAAATTAACTGCAAATATATAAAAATATTTATTAAATAAATATTAAAAAAAAAAAATCACAAAAAAAAGAGCTTTATTTTGAAGCTCTTTTTTTATAATTAAATTTTTAAAATTAAACTGAGCGAGAAAGCTCTGCTCCAACTTTAAATTTAACAACTTTTTTTGCTGGAATTGTAATTTCTTTACCTGTTTGAGGGTTACGTCCTTGTCTTTCTGCTCTTTCTTTAATTGCCCAAGTTCCAAAACCTACTAACGCCACTTTATCACCTTTTTTAAGTGCGTCCATTGTTGAATCTAAAAAAGCATCTAAAGCTTTTTTAGAGTCTGTTTTTGTAAGTCCTGATTTTTCTGCAATTGCATTAACTAATTCTGATTTGTTCATGATTTTGGTTTTATATAGGTTAAAATGCTTATTAATACTGCAACAAAGGTAATTTTTTTTGATACAAAACAATTTTTCATGTAAATATCTTTGACGAAACTGCGTTTCTTGTTGATGAAATGCTTGTTTTTGTTGATAAAAGGTTTTTTTTACACATCTCAAAATCTTTGGTATTTAAGCATTTTTAATAATTAAGAGCCTTATTTTCAATATAAAACCTTTTTTTTATAAAAGGAATAAACTTTTGTTATCTTTGAAAATAAAAAAGTTTATTTTTTGGTAAATAAAAACAGTCTGTAAATAATCCATTGATAAGTCATCCCAACCCTGCCAAAGGGAGGGAGTTCTTTTTTTCGTTTTTACCTTTCCCAAAGGGAAAGCAAAGCTCCCTCCCTTTGGGTGGGCTTATGGATTGTCAATGGATTGTTTACAGAGTAAATAAAAATTAAATTTTAAAATTAATTCCTGCTTTCATCCATGTTCCAGGTAACTGGACATTATTTATGTCGTAATATTTTGTATTAAGAATATTTGTAGCTTCTGTATAAATTGTGAAAAATTTATAGTTCCAATAAATTTTAGCATTAGCAAGAATTATTGGTTCGTAATTTGTGGTGAGCGTTTCGCCTGTCGTAAAATTATATTTTTCAAAGCTCCCCTCTCTATCCTGATAATTTATTTGTGCCGTTGCACCCACACCTTTATATATCTGTAGCGAAAAACTCAGACTTGCATTGTGAACCAAGTAATCGTAAACATATTTTGAAATAAATTCTTGTTCTTTTTCATCTATAAAAAGATACATATAATTTAGGTCAATACTCTGAATAATAGTATTTTTACCAAACCATTTGTTGAAAAATATTTTCGTAGCAAATTCACCTCCATAAGTATTTACGTTTGTATAATTCATTGTTTGCCATTTTGCCTGATCTTCTGTTTCTTTTACCCAGTCAATAGTATTTTTCCCTTTTCTATCAAAAATTGCAATATGTGATGACGATATTTTATTAACATGTTTAAATCCAAACTCGTATGTAATTGCTTCTTCTGGCTTTAGGTTTGGATTTCCAATATTTGAAGGTCCGTTATAGTAAAGGTCGTTAAAAGTAGGCATACGCATTGATTGATTGGCAGATGTGAATATTTTTGTGTTTTTATAAATCTCAAAACTTAAATCTATTCCTGAATAAAAACTCCAATTAAAATCGCTATTCCAATTTGCAAGACCTCCTGTTGCTATCCCAAACTTTTTGATTTTTGCGGAATGGTCTAAAAATGCACTAAAATTATTTCTATTTTTTGATTTTGTGAAAGCTTGTCCTTTATAGAATGGAACGTCCATCTCTACTGCCGTTGTATCGTTTCCTTTTATTTCTATCATATTATCTCCGAGTTTATTACTCAAAATATTTTCTGAACTAAAATCTATTCCAAAAGAAGTTTTTCCAAGTTTTGTGGTGAAATTTGAATTTATTTCTGCACCATAAGTATTTGTCAGATGATAATTATGACCTCCATAATAATTCCACGATTGATAAATTCCGTTTACATATTTTGCCGTATCATTTTGATTTCTAACAAAATAATTCCCTGTATTTTGATACCAGTCTTTGTCGTCTCTAAAAAGTTCAAAGCGGTCTTGGTGCCTGTTCCAGTAAATTGTTGGTGAAATTTTAATTTTATTTCCAAATTTAGAACTCAAGCTTACAAACGACGAATTTATTTCTTCTGCTTGGTTTGGATATTTTGGAGTATAAAAATTATATGCTCCAAAATCTTTGTGTAAAAAGCCTGATTGTAAGGTAATTATAACTTTCTTTATGTCTGCCGTAGCACTATAAAAAACATTAGAAATGTCAAAATCGGTATTTTCTATGTATCCCGAACTTTGTTGGTGGCTTACAGAAATATAATTATTTACTTTTTTGATATTAAAAGTAGCGGAAGTGCTAATTTTCAGGTAATTATTTTGCCCTATGGTAAGATTTGCTCTTAGGCTTTTTTCTGTTGGTTGGTTGGTGATAATATTTATGGCACCGCTGTATGCGTTTTGTCCATAAACTCTTGCACCTGCTCCTTCAAGAATTTCTATGCGTTCAATGTTTTGAATATCAATGGGTAGGTTAAAGCTGTGATGCCCTGTTTGCGAATTATTTTGTTTAACTCCATTTATCAAAACCAAAACTTGCTCAAAAGAACCTCCCCTAATACTAATGTCCGATTGCACTCCCATTGCCCCTCGCTGGCGAACATCTACTCCGAGAGTGTATTCCAATAAATCATCAAGCGATTGGACTGCTGCATTTTGTATTTCTTCATGAGTAATAATTTTAATTATCCTCGCCGTCTCTGAAAATATTTGCGGATTACGTTTGGAATTTATTACAATCTCGTTAATACTAATAGTGTCGGTTTGCGAAAAAACTGGAAAGTGCATCATTAGAACATAAATTACTGGTAGAGTTCTAATTATTACGTTTTTACCGAGAGAACTAAAAACGGAAAAAGCCCTGTTTTGCCATTTTTTAAAATAAACTACTGTGTTCTTGGATACTGAATTCTTCTTTTTCATTTTTTAATTAATTTAAAATTGGTTATAAAAAAATAGATACGATAATTAAGTAGTTAGTCATATATAATAGACACTTTTTTACGGTCTCTTTTTCTGTTATGCTTCGTTAAAAAATACTTCCAGAACAATGGCTATGCAATTTTTTTGCTTTGCATAACAAAAAAATAGCCTCGTAAAAAGTGTCTATTATATACAGTTAACTACTTGAAAGTCATCGTATCAAGAATAAAAATTTGATGTTTTTTCACTAGTCTCTTTATAGTTGATTTTCTTCTCAACTTAATCATTTTATAGTTGATATAATTTTGTTTATTATAAGGGCACTCATAAAAACTTAAATCTCTGCGTTACTCAAAATTTTTAAAATACTCATTCACAAGAGCAAACTCAAGTCCTAAATATTTTGAAAGCCTTGATATTTGAGTTTTTAGTATCTTAATCCTGAAATCGTTGTTTTTTTGGCATAATATTATTCAAAACTTCATAATTTTTCCAGCTTGTCTGGGTTAAGAGTCTCCTTATTATATTTTAATTTTTTCCTAAATAAAATATAGCTAAAAATAAGCATAGCTAAATGAACTAAACATATTGATAATGAATGATATTGAGCAATTATTTTAGTCTCTCCTCCATTTCTTGGATAAATGAAAATTATTAAAATTGACACTGGGAACAAAAACCAAGTTAAAAAGCTTACGATATTATTTTTTGCCCAATTTTCGTCGGCATTCAACAATATTGGAAGTGTTGATAACGAAATAATAAATGATACCACAGTAAAAACAAACAATTCAAAACTATAATTGTCAGGAAACCATTCGCTTACTTGTTGAGTATCATCAAAAAATAAAATTATTTCTCCTGATATAAAAGTATATAATACAGGAATAATAGAAGCTATTAAGAAATATTTTACAATGTTTTTCAATTTATTATTGAATTATTTTTATTTATCAGATTTTCAAAAATTCATATTCATAAATTTTTGGTTCTATTTTATCAGATAATTTTTCTAAACTATCTCGCAGCTTGATTATTAGTTTTGTGTATTTTTCATCTTTGCTTTTACTGTTCATCCTTCCATTTTTGTTTCTGCCCTGAAAATATTCCTTAATATCGTATAATGAAGCATTTACATTACAGCCTAATTGTGAGTGATAATAAATCCACAATTCTTTACCCGAATTAAATACTTCTTTGGCTTCTAACGAAAATTCTAACTTTGTTTTTGTCGTCTTTTTATTTTTAAATAATTTAGAATCCTTATCCTCTTCTAATTTTCCTGCTATAAAATTAGTCATAAAATTGTTATCAAACTTATCGCTTGCATTTACTTCCTGTTCTGTAAAAGGTATCCAATGGTTTGTTTCACCATTCGAACTAATTTTATTTTGCCCATGAAATAATGCGTAAGTCAAACAATTATTTTGAAACTCTTTGTCTTTTTCCCATTTGGTTTTAGGAGATAAAAATTGGTCTTTATTATTTATCCAAGTTAATTTAATAACTTGTCTAACAGATAAATATATTGACATTTCAATTATATTATTTTTTGTAATATTTGTTGTTTTATGCTGTTTTATATCACTTGAAGTAGGTTTTGAGGTTATATAAACTCCGTTTTGTTGCTGCATATCAACACCAGGTAATATTAAGTATCCAATTATATCACTTTCTTTATCATAAAAACCTCTTAACCAGCTGCTAATAAATTCTTTTTTGTCGGAGGAATAAAAATATTTTATTCCTTCTTTTAAACTTGTTTCGTTGTTAAAATTATAGACATTCGTTTTTATTTTTATAATATTCATTTTATTTGCTAAATCCCAAACTGAAAAACCAATTGGAAAATTCCCTTTTACATTATCAAAAGTATTTGCCCTACAAATAAACCCTTTTTTATATTCAGCCTTAAAATATTTGCGAAATTTAAAAAAGTTTTGAGAATTTATAAATTTTAAAGTGCTGAAAGAAGCTAATTTAACATCTGGAATTTCCTTATATATACGCAAGAAAAATTGTGCAAAAAGTTCACGAGTTGCAGTGCCAACGATTTTATTAAAATCATTATATACTTTGCTTGTTTTTGCAACATTAGTTTTATGTTTACCACGTGATATTATTGTAGTTCTATTTCCATGTTCTGCATAAGGCGGATTAATATAAATCAATAATTTTTTTCTTTTTTCAGGGCTGTTGATAACCTCTTGTAATCCTTTTGGTAGTTTGTTAAAATTATCATTTAAAAAATCAAACTGAAAAACATGAGACTCCAAAATGTTTGCACCATTTTTTATACGGTCTTTCATTATATCTACATCTTGCCTGTCGAGTGTAGATGCCCAAGTATTATATTTATTTGTAAGCCCAGATAGTAGATTTCCTGTTCCTGCGGCACAGTCCCAAATGTAATATTCGTCTTGCCAGTCCTCGCCAAACACATCTGCGATGTATTTTTGCGAAAGTTCTACCCAAATTTTCGGAGTAAAAAAACTACCTTTTCTTTCTCTAATGTCTTGTGGAACAAGTAAGTCTCGGCGTTCTACTATATAATCCCAGTATTCTTTTTTTGGAGGTCTTTCGTATTTATTCCAAAACTGTAAATGTGCTTTTTGATTATCATTAAAAGAAGTTGTTTTAGGGTCAAATAAACCCATTTCATCAAATTTTCTATCTAATTCATAATAATTTTCATTCAATAATACATAAAGTTTTTCTTTTATAGTTTTATTATTAGATGATAATAAATCGGCAAGAAAAAAATCAGCATCAATAATACCACCTTTTTTGGCAATAATCCAGTCTATTCTAATAGTTGATTTTACTGCGGCAAGCCATTTACTGTATATTGATAAAAAATTATTTTTGTCAATTTTTATTTTAGAAAAATTTGATTTGCCAACAACAAAATTAGTTCTTATAAATTCATGTAATTCTTTATTATCCAGTTCAAAATTAAAAAGCAAAGAATTATTTTCAATAGTTGTTTTTGCTTTTTTGTGAACTTGTTTAAATTCTTTGGTATCGTGATTTGAAGGTGCTACATTCCAATTAAAATCATTTTGATAAAATATTTCATGAATATTATTGTAAGGAATAAAAGCAATTTTTTCAGCATCAAATGCTCCAAGAAACGCAGGAGGGAGTTGTTTATCAAAAGTTCGTGCTTTTCCAATAGTAAGAATTAATTGCACAATAGATTTAATGGTATCGGACATTCCTTTTTTTGCTTCCGCCCAAAGTAACGACTCTGTTTCAAATAGTTGATTGTTATTTTGTGTCTGCAAACTTACAGAAAAATCAATATTTCCAATGATTTTTTTACAATCAAAAGCACTAAAATAATCATGTGCAACTGTATTTTTTAATTCTTCTTCTCTTATGTTTTTGTATGACATTATTTTAATTTATTTTCTTGTTCGTAAAATTCTTTCTCTCGTTCAATTTTTTCAATTAATTCCTTTTCTGTTGGAAAATAGAATTGATATTTTGATGCAAATATTTGTTTGCAGATTCATTCATATAAAACTATTTTTCAGTTTCATCTGTAACTTTAAGCAATAATCGGTAGTGTATCCAAGACAGCTCTTGCCTTAAAATAGATTGCAAATAATGCTCTTTTGTATTGTTCTTCAGCGACTTATCCAATTTGCCACGCACTGCGTGACGAATTGAAAAATCAAAGAGTGTCGCTTATTTTTATATAGCAATGACCAAAGCTATTAAGAAATATTTTATTCTGTTTTTCAAATTTATCTATTAATTTCTTCTTTAAACTTTTTAATATTTTGAATTGCATCTTCTATTATTTTATTTACTGTTTCTTCTAATTTTTCAGGATAGACTAAATCTATTACATTTTGATTAAACTCTCTAAAATTTAATTTTGGTTCTACATACCTCCAGCCAAGCCACCAACTAGTTCTCTCATAATTTTGATTAATATTATTTATTATTTGAACATATTTATTATACTTCTCTTGAATTGCAACTTTATTAACCCCATTTTCAAACGCCATAAATCCAAAATGAATATTTTCATCAATAAAAAAATCAAATTCAATATTAAATTCTTCTTTTTGTAAAATAACCAATCTAATTCCGTATTTTTTTTTTCTACTAGGAGAGTAAAATTTCTCTACTAATTTTTTTTCTACAATAACATTAAATTTATATCCTTTTTTCTCAAACTCTAGCCTTAATTTTTCCCAAAAACTCCATTGTATTTCAATTTTTGCATCAATTACTCCTTTTTCAATACTTAGAGCATTTTTAAATGTTTCTGGCGAATTTGTAAGAGTATTTACAATATCATTATTCATAGCTTCATTAGTTGTTTGATTTGTTAGCAGTTTAATTACATTGATATAATGGGATAATCCCTCTCTTAATAAAGGTTGTTGCACTGCTTCTTTTCTGCATTTTTCCAACCAAACTATAATATTTTCGTTATAAGACAAAAGAAAATAATCTTTATTTTCTTTAAGTTCACCTTTGCTTATTTCAGAAGGCTCAGTTCCAAATAAAGTCAAATAGAATAAACCAACAATATTTTCTTTCTTATAATTTGAATATCTAATAAGTTGATTTTTTTGGTCATCTGCATAAATTTTATTTTCAATAATAATTGTTTTATTCCCATTCTTATCTTCAATCAGAATATCAATTTGTCCGCCTTCTGTTTTGTCTTCATTTATTTTACGTACTCTTTTTTCAATAAATACTACAGAATTTTTTGTATCAAATTTTTCAATTTTTAATTCTTCATTTTTATTGATTTCATCTATAAATAAAGACAAAAAAATATCTCCCTGTCCATGAGAACCACTCGGATTAAGAAGTTCTCCTAAAAATCTTGAATGTAATTTAACTTCTTTTGTCGTTACTCCTATAACTTTAAATACATTGAAATTTTCGCCAGATAATTTAGTAATCTCTTCGTGTCGCTTAGTTATTTCACCTATTTGATCTAAAAGTGTTATTATTTCTTGCATTAATTATTTAATTTTGCGATAATTTCCATAGTAAGTTTTGCTGCCGAAGCGTTTGATTGCATGACAATTGCACCTGCATTTTGGAGTTCTTGCTCTACAAGTTCTTTATTTTGTGGGTCGCCAGAAGTTCCTGTAATTGTGGCAATTATAGTTATTTTGGGATTGTTTTCCAGAGCCTGTCTAAAAATAGGAGCAAGTTCTTGTGAAGGTTGCATATTTGCACCATAACCAAGCACTACATCAAGCAGGATAACAGCTACTTGTGGGTCTGTTGATTCCTGAATTATTCTTTTATTTCTTAGCGAAAAATCTATCATTGGGTGAGGTCTGCCAGCAGTAAATTCGTCGTCGCCTAAGTCAATTACGATGTTTTCTGTGCTTTCCCAAACATTTTTCATCAAAAAAACATCAGTGAGAGGCGTGTTGCTATATGCGTATCCAATTTTATCCTTAAAAAGAAGTTGTGTTTCGTCGCAAAGCGTGCCACCGCTGTAAAGTCCACGAACATATTTTTGCTCAGGAGTTTTGTTTGTTATTTCTTTTTCTACTATTTCAGAAAAATCTGTATCCGTAGAAACTGATTTTATATCCTCGCCTTTTGATAGTTTTACTGCCATAAGTGCAACCTCTTCCAAAGTATTTGCAGAAAACGCACCTGCCTCTTCTAAAACTTTTGGATTGCCACCTATTAATATACTCACAACAGGTTTGTTGATATTTTTAATTTCGGCTGCAATTTTTGCCTGCACCGATTCGTGTGGAGGTTTTGAGACAAGCACAATTATCTTAGTATCATTATCTTGTGCGAGTGCTTGCATTGAGCGGAGAAACATTTTTCCACCAATTTCTTTTTTTACATCTCTTCCGCCAGTTCCGAGTGCTTGCGAAATTCCTGCTCCTTCGTTAGAAATTATTGAACTAACCTCTTGCAAACCAGTTCCAGAAGCAGCAACAATTCCAATATCACCTCTATTTACTACGTTTGAAAAAGCCAAAGGCACACCATTTATAATTGCTGTTCCACAATCTGGTCCCATTACAAGTAGGTCGTTTTCAAGACCGTAGGCTTTCATTTTATTTTCGTCTTCAATAGAAATATTATCTGAAAAAAGCATAACATGCAAACCACTTTTGAGAGCTTTCCATACCTCTGCCACTGCGTATTTTCCCGCAATAGAAATTAGCGATAAGTTTGCCTCAGGCATTTGTTTTATAGCATTTTCCAAACTTTTTGGAGCAAAATCGCTGTCATCGTCAGATTTATTGCTAAGTTCGTTAAAAAGCTCGTCTAATTTCACGAGTGCGTTGTCAAAATCTTCTTCTTTTTCTACTTTCATACTGATTAGCAAGTCAGTATCATCTACGTTATCAAAATCGCTGATGTATAAATCGGCAACTTTAAGTATTGAAATATTTTCGTGTGTTCCCATCACAATTGATGAGTCTATTACTCCGCTGAGTTTATTTATTTCATTAGAAATAATCATTAAACTAACTGAATCATAGTATTTTCCTTGTTTTGTAATTCCTTTTGTTATCATATATTTTAAGTTTTGAATTTTTGAAATTATGAAATTTTGAATCAAGTTATTAAATAAATTTTCAGAACTTCAAAAATTCATAATTTATATTGTATTGTTAAAATAAACCCTGTTAATAAATCTGCTCCTGATGTGCTTCCTATTTCAAATAGCTGATTTAGTGGTTGTTCTAAATTGTCTGGATTGTTATATGCTTTCTCTAAAAAGTTCTTAAATCTGTAAAAAAACTTTGCATCATGAGCAAAAATCAAGAAATTGTTGGAGAAAATGTTTTTACTCAAAGCAATTTCTAAAATATTGTTCCTTAATTTGCTTAAATCTTTATTATATAGGTGTTCCTTGAAGTGCAAAGCAAATAAAACTCCTGCAACAAAATCGTCACCAGAGGGAGTTAGCCCAAGCCCACGACCTTTTATGTTTTTAATTCCTTCAAGAATTTGGTTATTGTTAATCAGTGAAGCTCCCTCTGTAATTTGCTGATAAAAAGCTCGTTCAAAGGCTGTTTGAAAATGTTTTTTTCTATTGTTATCTAATAAAAAAGCCAAACTTTTTGCGGGAAACAAAGGTAGGTATTTATTTTGTAATTTGGATAAAATATAGTTTGTTTTTTCTATATTTGCAAGCTCAAAATTAAATTCCGAACTAATTGTATTTTTAATTTTTAGGTTTATGTTTTCGGGTAAAATTTTAATTTGATTATTTTCTAAAATAACTTCATTAATTTGTTTAATATTAACATTTTCAACAATCAAAGTATTTGGAGATAAGTATTTTATGTCTTTTGCAAGCACCAATAAATTATTATCACAAACAAAATTTACAACCTCTGTAAATCTGGAATGTAAAATATATTTTCCTGCTTTAAGGCTATCGCCTGATGCTGTTGTCTGAGGGTGAGTTGGTTGCTTCATTTAAGTTTTTTTTGGTCTCTTTTTTCTTTTTTGTGGATTTTAAGGTGGATATAAATGAGCCAATAAATGAAGAAACTTTCTTCAAATAAAATTCTTTTAATACAAAATAAAAAAAAATAAACTTTTTCTTTTTTATACTGTTTTGATCTCTACCAAATTTAAAAAAATATAATAATGCACCAATAAATATAGGAGTAATTATCAAATAATATTCTTTAAACATAAAATAAAAAAAATCCAATTTTTCAGAAAAATTAGTTTCTATATCAAAAAGAGGGTCTTCTGTTTCAGGAAAAATCAAATCTACAATAAAAAGAATGAGCATCCCTGTTGTCAAAAAATAACACCACCATGTTATCATTGTTGTAATTGAATATAATTCAAATTTTATTTTTTTCCACGTCTTTTTTTTCATGCAAAGGCAAATTTAATAATTTTATCATTATTTTGCGATAAATCTGAAAAATTATTAGTTTTGACAAATAGTTTTAATAAAAATAAAATGGATAAAAAATTAAGAATTAAAATCAAGGAAAAAATAAAACTCGAAATTATAAAAACCGAAAAAGTTGTTTTAGAATACAGAGAAATGACTAAGCCAATTGCACCAGATTGTGCTATTGGAAGGGTTTCTCGCATGGATTCTATTGTGAGCATGGAAATATCAAAATCGGCACTTCGCAAAAAGGAAGAGAAACTTGCCAACCTAAAATATGCCGAGAAACAAATTGAAAATGAGCACTTTGGACTGTGTGCAAAATGTGGCGGAGCTATTCCCATAGGTAGAATTATGCTTATGCCACACAGTCGATTTTGTGTAAATTGTGCGAGGTAAATAATGAATTAAGTTGTAAAATTATTGAGTCTGTAAATAATCCATTGACAATCCATAGCCCCACCCCAACCCTAAGGTGTTAATAATTTTATGTTTTTATAATAAAAGTTCCCC
>JAOZQN010000621.1 GCA_029932195.1 Bacteroidales bacterium
ATTATTAATGTATTGTTATTTTTAGACTTTAATTATTTTGTCCAAAGTCTAATATTCATAAAAACGGTTTTGAAATAAGTTCATGAATAATGCAGGTTAATTTGTATGTTTATAGTTCGAGATCAGAAGACTGCATCTGAAAATATGGGTTGTTTTAACCACAGGGCACTCCTAAGAACTCAAAAATCAAGGCTTTCAAAATTCTTAAAGTTTGAGTTTACTCCTGTAAATGAGTATTTTAATTTTGTATAACATGCCGTTAGGCACTTGGGGTTTTTAGGAGTGCCCCACAGTAATCTCCAAAAAAATAATCTCAATATAGATTTTTAAGTGCTACACAAAAACCATAGTTGCTCCAAAACCATATTCTTTAAACGAAGCGTCTTGAAAACTTAATTCTTTGTATATTCGTTTTAATCTGTTATGTATCTCGTTTTTAAGCACTCCCTCACCTTTTCCGTGTATAAAAACTATTTTTTTGACTTTTGTGTTAGAAACTGCTTTTTTCAATTCTTCTTCAAATTTTTTCATTTGCAAATCCAGTTTATCTTTGCGAGACATACCTTTTTCGTTGTCAATTAATTCGTGGATATGTAGATCTATTTCTACGGTTTGGTTATTATCTTGAATTTTAAATTGCTTTGGTTTATTTGACGTTTTACTTCTTGCTTTTTCTTTTATTACTTTGGTTACCTCCGATTTAGTGAGTTTTTTCATTGCCTCTGCCATTAAGTTCTCTTCATAGATTGGCAAAAGATATGCTTTTTCTTCAAAAAAATCATTTGCTTTAAAAGTTTTTGTTTTATAAAAAAGCTCTGGTTTTAAATTAATATTTTTGTTAATTGGATTTCTAAATTCAATACTATCTTTCTGATAAACAAGTGCTTGAAAAATAATATTTTTATACGAATGTAAATCTTTTTTATCCAAAGTAATAAGATGCTCTTTCATATTTGGAGAAATTTTGCCCGGAAAACTTTTATATTTTTTATCAAATTTTGTTTGATAATTATACATTAAATTCCAATTGCTATCGTTAATTAGATATAAATCAAGCTCTCCAAAAGTTGGATTTTCTTTATTTGTTGGCACAATGGCAAAATACAAATCTATTTCGTCTGTATCTTTTTCAGAACCGTCGTCATCTTCTTCGCCAAAAAAATCTACCTCTTTAATTTTTGTTATTACAGTTGTTTTATTTTCGGTATTATTTGTTAGATTTGTACCCTTATTTGAGGCATGAAAAAAATCTGCCTCTTCAACCTCTAGAAGGTCGTATATTAAAACTGGTACTTCAAAATCGTCATCATTTAAGACAAGAACTGTTTTTTTATCAATAACTTTGGTGATTTTTCCACCACCTACATCGTTTAAAAATTTAACTTTATCGCCTACTTTCATTTTTTTTAAGTTTTGAATTTTTGAAATTTTGAAAAATCAAAGATAATTTAAAATTTTAAAATTTAATTATTTTCTTAAGACATATTATGTCTTTCAAAACTTGAAAAATTTCAAAACTTCAAAAATTATTATGAATCCCAAAAGTATTAAAATAATAGATTATTCCTATAAATTATTGGATAAAAAAATTGCAAAATACCCTTTGCCTAATCGTGAAGAGTCCAAACTACTTGTTTATAAGGACGGTACAATTTCAGAAAAGAAATTTAATCAAATTTCGGAGGTTGTGCCTTCGGATAGTTTGTTGGTTGTAAATAACACGAAAGTTATTCAGGCACGTATGTATTTTTGGAAGGAAACAGGAGCAAAAATTGAGATTTTTTGTCTCAATCCCGTTGAACCTGCCGACTATGAATTGGCTTTTTCCAAAAAAAATAATTGCCAATGGAAATGTATTGTTGGAAATCTTAAAAAGTGGAAAAACAATATCTTGACAAAAATAGTTATCATTGATAATGCTGAATATCAGATAAATGCGAGTAGAGTAGGAGAGGAGGGCAATTCTCAAATAGTAGAATTTAGTTGGGAAGCAGATATTACTTTTGGCGAAATTTTAGAAAATTCGGGCAATACGCCAATTCCACCATATTTGAATCGTGAGTCGGAAAAAAGCGACATAAAGACCTATCAGACAGTTTATTCCAAGCATAAAGGCTCGGTGGCAGCACCTACGGCAGGTTTGCATTTTACAGATGCCGTTTTTCAGAGTCTAAAAGCCAAAAATATTGATATAGCAAAACTAACTTTGCACGTGGGAGCAGGAACTTTTAAGCCCGTAAAATCCGAAAAAATTGGCGAACACGAAATGCACACAGAACAATTTTTTGTAGATAAAAAAACTTTAAATCAGCTTATTGCAAATATTGGAAAAATAACCTCCGTAGGCACAACAAGCATGAGAACACTCGAAAGTTTGTATTGGCTTGGCGTTAAAATTTACAATAATAATTTAGAGAGTTCCGAACTTTCTAAAAAGTTCGGAACTCTTAAAGTTTCACAATGGGAGGTTTACAATTTGCCACAAAATATTGATACAAAAACAGCTTTTTTATCATTATTAAAACATTTAGAAGCCAAAAATGTAGATTTTTTAGAAGCATCTACACAAATAATTATTGCCAAAGGATACGAATTTAAAGTTGTAAACAATTTAATAACCAATTTTCATCAACCACAAAGCACTCTTTTACTGCTTGTTTCTGCATTTATTGGCGACGATTGGAAAAAAGTTTACAACTACGCACTAGAAAACGATTTTAGATTTTTAAGCTATGGAGATAGCTCGTTTTTGAAACTCTCAAATTCTACTTTACGAAATTAGAGACCTCTAATTATAAAGCTCTTAAGCACCAACGGTGCAATAATCAATAACCTTGCCTGAAAGGGCAAGGAATAAAAAAAGCAAAATATTTAAGCACCAAAGGTGTGAAATCACTTAGATTAGTGAATAGATTACACATCTTTGGTGCTTCTAAAAAACTAAATAATACATCTTGCCCTTACAGGCAAGTTTATTGATTATCACGCCTTTGGCGTTTGCTTTTAACTTAGCATTCTAAAAATAAGCAAGATATAATTTTAAAAAATGATACTATTTAGAGGATATTTTATTTTTATAATTTACGTTATTGTCGTTACTTTCATTGTTCGTCTTTTCTTTAAGAAAAAAAATGAATCAAGAACAATCTATGCTTTTCTTATTACAAACTCTGTTTATATTTTAGTTTTTTTTGTATTTATTTATACTGAATTGGGATTTTGTGAAAGTCCTCCCACTCCTAATCAAGGATTGTTGTCAGGCATAGAGGGGATGTTGTATAATTTTTTAGTTTTAACAAACTTGTCTTTTGTTTCTTTTGTGTTTTATATTCTTAATTTAACTACAGATATTAAGAAAATTAAGTGGTATTTTCAAGTCTTATTATTTGTTCAAGTTATAATAATCTTTCATTATGTTTATTACTGAAGTTTCGGAGTTGTAATTAGCTGGTTGTGAATATATTACAAAAACGG
>JAOZQN010000622.1 GCA_029932195.1 Bacteroidales bacterium
CGTTTTTGTAATATATTCACAACCAGCTAATTACAACTCCGAAACTTCAGTTATAAATATATCATCATCTTGTTTTTTACATTTAGCTTTGTAATAAAAAGCAATTTCATCTTCTGAATTTAATATTTCAGAATTATATTTTTCAAAAGATTCTATTTCGCCATAATAATCATTTAGCATCGAAGCAATATTATATTCTTTAAATAAAGATGCTAATTCGTTGTCTAACATATTTGCCAATTCATCAAAGTCTTCGTTGTTAAATGTTTCAAAAAAAACTTCTGCTTTTGCTTCTGCTTTGTCTTCAAAATTAGTACAACTTGCAAAAAATAAAATTGCAAATAAAAATGTTACTACTGTTAAAAAATTTAGTTTGTGTTTCATGTGGATTTGGTTTATTGGTTTATTGATTTATTGGTTTATTGGTTTTTAGAGTTCCGAAGTCTTAAAGATTTCGGAACTCGGCTTAGTAAAGCCAATTTATAATTTATAATTTAACATTTTCTTAAAAATTATTTTTTTATAATTTTAATAGTTTCTACTGTTTCATTATTTTTAAATTGAATAAAATAAACACCACTTTGATTTTGTAAAACAAATTTGCAATTCGTTTCATCTATCTTTTGAACATAAATAATTTTTCCGGAAATATCAGTTATAGTAACTTCATAGCCAACTGCGTTTTCAATTGTGAAAATACCATTTGTAGGATTAGGATAAATTAAAATATCAATTTTATCAAAATTATTAATTCCAACGTATTCATTAACAGTTAAAATAAATTCACATTCGTTTGAATTGCTGTTATCGTCTGTAACTGTCCAAGTAATTGTATAAATTCCGGGAGTAAAAATTTCGCTGTTGAGAGTTTCTGTGCTGTTATAGTTATTTTCTACGCTTGCAACTCCACAATTATCATCAGTTGTTGGGTCAAATTCTTCTCCTTGAACAGTATAAGAATTTTCTCCCTCCTCTAAATTAATTGTTTGATTTTCTACACAAGTTATTTCCGGATTTGTATTGTCTTCAACTTCAATATTAAAAGTTACGTTGTTTGTATTTCCTGCGTCATCTGTAACAGTTAAAGTTACTTCATTTAAAGAGCCTGAAATAGTTGTTCCTTCTGCTGGAGTTTGTGTAATATCTAAGTCGGCATCGCAATTATCGGTAGCTAAAATGTCGCCTGTGTAATTCGGTAAAGTTGCTTCACAACTTTCATCAGCATCAATAGTTTGGTCGTTGTGAGTTGATGTTATTTCCGGACTTGTATTATCAACAACATCAATATAAAATGAAGTTTCTGTGTAATTTCCTGTGTCATCTGTAACAGTTAAAGTTACTTCATTTAAAGAGCCAGAAATAGTTGTTCCTTCTGCCGGAGTTTGTGTAATATCTAAGTCATTATCACAATTATCGGTTGCAGTAACAGTATTTGTATAACTTGCTAATGTTACTTCACAATTATCTTCTGCGTCAACTTCAATATCATTATGAGTAGAAGTTATTATAGGATTTGTTGCGTCAGGAGCAAGTCCGACATCTGTAATTATCCAATTATTTGGAGCGTCAGTTAAAATATTTCTTGCTGCTTCTGCTTGGCAACTATATATGCTATTTCCACCATTAAAACTTTCATCTGACTGTAATGATAACTGCGACCAACCAATTAATAAATTATCATAATTTTCGGTTGATAGAGTAATATTTTGGAACATATCACTGAAATCTGTAACATTACTTACGTCCCAACCTCCTAAATTTTGGTCAAAATTAACGGCATCATCAAACATTCTATTCATATCAGTAACCGATGTAACATCCCAACTGCTAATATCTTGGTTGAAAATGGCTGTATTTGTAAACATTGTTTTCATGTTTGTAACATTGCTTACGTCCCAACTGCTAATATCTTGATTGAATAAAGTTGCTCCCATAAACATTCCTTGCATGTTTGTGACATTACTTACATTCCACGAGCTTATGTCATGATTAAAAACAACTGCATCTAAGAACATTTGTTGCATATTTGTAACTGCCGTAACTGTCCAAATTCCAATATTTTGGTCGAATAAATAGGCTCTCGAAAACATTCCATACATATCTGTAACATTGCTAACATTCCAACCACTAATATCCTGATTAAAAACATCAGCATCTCTGAACATACCGCTCATATCTGTAACATTAGTTACTGTCCACCCGCCAATATCTTGATTAAAAGCTTCTGCACTCCAAAACATATCTTCCATATTTGTAACATTAGCAACATTCCAATTAGTAATATCTCCGTTGAATAATGCAGCACTTCTAAACATAGCCTCCATATTAGTAACATTACTTACGTTCCAATTATCTAAATTTTGATTAAAATTATCGGCATGATAAAACATGTCGGAAGTATTTGTTACAGAACTCATATCCCAGCCATTTATGTTTTGATTAAATGCTTCTGCTCTGGTAAACATTCCATTCATGTCTGTTACAATAGAAGTCGTCCAATCGGCAATATTTCCATTAAATACATCTGCGTTGTTGAACATATTATCCATTTCAGTAACTTTTGCTACGTCCCAACTATTTAAGTCTTGATTAAAATTTTCTGTATCCCGAAACATGCTACGCATATCATCAACATTACCTACATTCCAACTATCAATATTTTGATTAAATACAGTTGCACTTCTGAACATATCTCCCATATCTGTTACGGCATCTACTGTCCAACTTCCAATATTTTGATTAAATGCTTCGGCATCTCTAAACATTGCAGTCATATCGGTAACATTACCAACATTCCAACTTCCAATATTTTGATTAAATGCTTCGGCAGATCTAAACATTGCACTCATATCGGTAACATTATCAACTGTCCAACTTCCAATATTTTGATTAAATGCTTCGGCATTTAAAAACATACTGCTCATATTTGTAATATTAGTTACGTCCCAGCCCCCTATGTCATCATTAAAAGATGTTGCATTTCTGAACATATATCTTGTATTTGTTACAGTAGATGGCAAAACATTGGGGACAGATGTGAGATTTACAGCACCTTTGAAAGCATTGGTTAAATCTGTTAATCCAATATCTCCAAAATCGTCAACGCTTGTTAATTTTTCAATATTGTCGCAACCAGTACTACCAAACTGTGTAAGTGTTCCTGAAATTGTAACAGTGTAATTACCTTCCGAGGCATAAGTGTGGTTTTTTTCGCCAGTGGTTGTAAAAGCTTCGTTGTCTCCGTCTCCCCAATCAACTGTAACATTTACAGACCCGTCAAGAGGAAGTGTAACCGTAGTTCCTGACGATAAATTGGTGTTGAACTTTAAAATCATTTCTTGTGCATTTACGTTCCACGATAAAAAGAACATTACTAAAATTAAAAAAAGTGTTTTTTTCATGATAAATAAATTTTAAAGGTTAATAACTGAAGTTTCTGACTTTCTAAATCGGTGATAATAAAATTGTTAGAAA
>JAOZQN010000623.1 GCA_029932195.1 Bacteroidales bacterium
TGAGCATTTTAAAATTTCAAAAGTAACGCCGAAATTGGCACTCGTGAAAAACGCCGTTATTTTTTATATAATACTGTTCACAATCGCTTTGCGAACCTTGAAACATGCAACCTGTCAAACTATTCAAAATATCCAAATTCATCAACAAGTAAATTATATATCTCCTCTTTTACTTTTTTCGATAATTCTTTTATTTCTTCAAATAAATCTAAAATATTAGCAAGATTTTCTATTTCTGCATATTTTTTTATCTGAATTAAACCAGAATATGGTGTTAAAAAATCATCGTATTCAAAGTATTTAAAATATGGTTCGTTTTTTAATCCTGTATTAAATAAAAATTGACCTTTGCAATAATCAAAATTCCAAGTTTTGTATAGTTCTTTAATTTTACCTACAAGTTCATAAGCAATACCATGATTATCAGCTATTTCATTATCAATAATATTATTCCAAAAAGCGTTTTTATTTGTTGGGCATAAAGGATTATCCACAAATACTTCAGGAGCATTTTCAACGGGATTATTTGCCTCAAATTTTGTTACAACACAACGGTTTTCTGCCAATGCAAAGGCAAAACACAGAGCATGATAATAATCTGCCGATTTTCTTTTTATTTTTGGTTTCCATAAATTATATTGATTTGCCCAAGTAGGATATTTTCCGTTAAGTGCCTTTGTTACTGCAAACCACGAAAATGTTGCTTTCGCACTTTTCAAATCGTAGGCAGAGTAAGAGCGACTATGGGTTGCTCCATTATGAATTTGTGTAGAATTTATTTGACTAAAACTTGTCATCAATAAGAACCAAACATTACCTGCCTTTTTTAATCTCCCGTATTTGTCATCTTTAATTCTCACGGGAGTGCAGTCGTCCATAAAACCGATGTATTTAGAATTTTCTATTCCATAGGTCTTCTTATTTTCTCTTTTTGGAGATTTTAATGGTAGTCCGCCATAAATTTCAGTTGAATTTAGTTCAGTTTTATTTGGACTTCTTTTAAAATCATACATTTTTTGCCTGTTTCCTTTTATTTTGGGCAAGCTGTCTCTAATGTCTCCTCTGCTATTATCGTATTTTATTGGCTTGCTTTTTTCTACATAAGTATGCAAATCAAAATCTGTTTCATTTTCTTCTTCTTCCCATTCTACAATTAAATCGTGTTTTTTTAAATATGTGTAATCGTGGATTTTTATTGCATTTTCTCTACTTTCGTTGTAATTATATTTCCACATTGTGAAAGCAAGAGGCCATTTTCCGTTCAGTTTAAAAAATTCGTTGCTTGTTACAATAAAACCATTTTTATATTCAAAATGTTTGTCCCAAATACTTCTGAAATTAACGTAAGAAGGTCGTGGAATAAGCCAAGATGTTGGAGTAAAAACAAGAATAATAGCTTCGTGCTTTTTGTTTTTTTGATTTAGAATTTTTGAAATATTTAAAATTTGCCCAAGAAATGCGAGGTATCGTTCTTTGCCTGCGTCTTTTCCTGTTATTTCTAAAATTGTATCATCAATACCATAATTTGCTTTTGATTTTTCTAATGTTAAATCCTTCTCATCGGTGTTTTTGTATGGTGGATTTAACAGAAATGCTATTGGCTTATCAATTTCTAAGTTCTTGATTTTTAGATTTTCTTCTAAAATATTAATATAATTTTCGGCAGAAATATCTATAAAATTAAGCCCTTTATTTAAGGACGTTTTTGGAATAATTGTAAAACCAGTTTCCACATGGAATGGGTCTATTCGCATACGCCGTTCTATGGTTCGTAATAAATCGGGCTGTAGTTCGGAAATAATTTTGTGTTTTAAATGCCCTTTCCAACTGGAAATAAGGTTTCCTGAACCGCCAGCGGGGTCAAAAACAAAATAATTTTCTGCTATTTTTTCGGGCAAATTCATGTTTGCAAAAATCAAGGCAAATTTACTCAAATTATCGTTGGTGAAAAATATGCCATGTTGTTTCACATATTCGGGGTCTATGATTGCTAAAGCCTCGTCAAATCTGCCAAAATAGTAGTCGGCAGTAATTCCAGAACCCTCATTTGTGAAGACATAATGTGTTTCAATATATTTTTCTAATTGTTTAAAATATTTTGGATTTATTAATATGTCTTCGCTTCCTCTTTTTCCCTTAAACCCATTGACAGTAAAAGAATTAGAATACTCTTTTATTGCAACTGTGCTTGTAATATCCCAGAACGCAACTATTGAATAAAAACAATGAATTGCATCTATTGGTTTGCTAAAGAACTGTTTAAAATATTCTATTGACTGGATAAAATTGTGTTTATTTATTTGAACACGGTCAGAGTCAATATTTTTTAAGACGTTTAAAATTTCACGGATTTCAAATTCAATACTTTTAGCTCCCTTATCTTTATCTTTAAAAAAATTAAGATCTAAATTTCTTGGTTCAAGCCAATAAACAGATGACTCTTGAATTTCTTTTTTTTCCTTATTAGTTGTTTCTTTGGCATTTAGTTTTCCTATTTTGTTTGGAGCAATATTGGCATCAGACATGTGAGCCTTGATAACTGCAAATTCAGGAATTAGATTTACTTTCCAAATACCTACAAATTTATGAGCAATAATAATTACGGTAGAATAAGCAAGTCCAAACTTTTTTTGATAATGCAATGCTTGATAAAATCCTGATAACCAATTATTAAAGTCTGATTTTGCTTCTACAATCAATGTTCCTTCAACATAAATATCGGCATTATGAACGTCGGATTCTATCTTGAATTTGTCTTTGTAAAGTTTTTTGAAAAGCGGATATAACAAAGGTCTTTTAGCGTCTTCATTGCTATCGCTTTTTATATATTCTTTGAGTTGTTTTAACTCTTCGGTATAGTATATTTTTTTCTTTGCCATAAACTTGATTTTTTAGTCAATGTCTCATTTTAAATGAAATATTAACTGGACAAGTCAAATGTAATCCTTTTTTTTGAAACTAAAAATAAAAGAACAGTTTTACAATATCAAATTATTGTTAAGTGCTAATAATAAGAGTTTTAAATAATAAAAGAAAAACAATAAAAAATGATTGAAAAGTAATTATTTTCCATTGCATTTCTATTGTTTTTCCACTGTATTTCCCTTTTTTATTTACACTCGTCTCCTTCTGGAGCTTTTGCATTTTCAGGGTTTGTTCCTTTCATTGTTTTTAGCATATAGCTGGAAACTTTTAGTATTTTATCTTCATTAAGTTTTTTGCCAAAGGCAGTCATTCCTTTATCTACTCGCCCGTTTTTAACAACATCTACCACTTCTTTTATATCGCAACCATAAATCCAGTTCTCATCTGTTAGATTTGGTCCAACTGCATTTCCTTCTCCATTTGCTCCATGACAAGCGGCACAGTTCATTTCTTTGTAGATCTCTGCTCCTTCGGCAAGCGAGGCTTCATCTATAAGTAGTTTTATTTCTACTTTGCTTACATTTGATTTATATTTTTCATTA
>JAOZQN010000093.1:0-1315 GCA_029932195.1 Bacteroidales bacterium
CAAAAGCCAAAAGCCAAAAGCCAAAAGCCAAAAGCCAAAAGCCAAAAGCCAAAAACCAATAAACCAATATAAACATGAAAAAAATATATTTAATAGTGTTCGCAATAATACTATCTGGTAGTATTTTTGCACAAAACACAATGACCGTAGAAGTAACGGCAAAGGGAACAGATGCCAAAGACGCAAGAACAATGGCAAAAAGAGACGCATTGGAAAAAGCCGTAGGAACAGAAATTGTTACCAACAGCCAAATGACAAATATGATTCTTACAAGTGATGCAATTATAACATCTTCAAAGGGATATATTGCAAGTTTTAATGTAATAGATGAGGGTCCAGTAGATAACGGAACAATGTATCAAGTTCATGCAACTGCAGAAGTGAGCTTAGACCCACTGCAACAGAGTGCTGATATTGTAGCACAACTTATTGGTGGTCTGAAATTTATAGTGCTTTACGACCCCAGAGGATTAACACCAGAAGAAATAGAATATTATGAGTTTGCTTACGAAAGAATGAACGAAAAATTAAACGTTCAGGGATACGAAAGAACAGAGGCAAGCCTTTTCAAAAGCCTTGTTACAATGCTAAATCCTGCAGATACAGGTAAAAGTTTTATGAATAATATGGGACTTTATACCAACTCAGAATTTGTTATTTGGATAAAAAATATTGAAGTAACAAAACAAGGGGAAGTTGGAGGAATTCCTAACTACAACGTAGCAATGGAAATAAAAACTTATGATAATTGCAATTGGCGAAATCTTGGAACTATTTATTTTAAAGATAATAACGCAGGAATGGACGAGAAAGAAGCATGGCGAAATGCAATTTCTACAAGTGTAGATAATAGTTTTGATAGGCTTATGATGCTGTTTAATAATGACATCGCTCGTTGGATAGATAGAGGTTCTCCTTACGAAATTAGATTTTATGGTTTTTCTCAAATGGACGATATGGATTGGTTTGACTACGAAGACATACTTGTTGCTGACGCAGATACAAAAGAAGATTTAGATGTAATGCAATCGGCAGACTATTATGTTATAAAAATGAAATCGCAAAAAACAAGACGGAATTTTATTAGAATGGCTTACAAGGCAACAAGAGAAATAGAAGGTTTCAACGCTACCATAGACATCAAATATGGAAGACAATTTTCTTTAAGTCCAAAAGATAAAGTTATTGCAGAAATTAAAGCAAAACAAGATATGCTAATAAAAATAAATCAACAATAGATTGCTTTTATTGTTAGATTGTTAGATTGTTAGATTGCTTTATTGCTTTATTGCTTAATTGTTAAAAATGTATTTAT
>JAOZQN010000093.1:1415-15025 GCA_029932195.1 Bacteroidales bacterium
AACAATATAGCAATAAGACAATCCAACAATTTTAACAATATAGCAATAAGACAATCCAACAATTTTAACAATATAGCAATAAGACAATTTAACAATTTTAGCAATAAGACAATTCAACAATTTAACAATAAAACAATTTAACAATTTTAACAATATAGCAATAAAACAATTTAACAATAAAACAATTCAACAACAATGAAAAAAACAATCTTTTTTGCTATAATAGCAATGGTATTTTTAGCATCTTGCTCCGAAAAATATGTTATGGACGCAAGAATGTCAAATAGTTTTGATAAATCTGGCACATACAAACTCGCTCTTATGCCAGTGCAAATAGAAAATGTTGCAGGAGTAGATCATAAATCGTTTGCTAACAGAGCTTATAATCAGACAACTCTGCAAATAACAGGAGCAGGAAATGTAAATGTTATAGGAAAATCATCGGTTCAATCTGCTGTAAATAAATATGCTTTTGGCGGACAAAAAACAGTTAATTTTAAAACTGCGAAAAAAGTAGCCAATGAAGTAGGAGCAGACTTAATCGCATACTGCACAATCTCCAAAGAACAGGCAGACGGACCACTTCTTGCCGAAATTCACATTTACGACCTCAACGAACTTACTATATATCACGGTAAAGCTCGTTCTATAAATCCAGTTTCCGACGAAGGGAGCATGGACTTTGCAATAGAAAAAGCAATGGAAAAATTTGTTAAAGAAATGAAAAAATAAACAATTAGTTGCAAGTTGCAGGTTGCAGGTTTACGCAAAGCACTTAAAACTTGCAACCTGCAACCTGCAACTTTCATGAAAAATGCTCAAAAAATACCTTTCAAAAAGAAGCTGGCATTAAAACTTCATAATAAATATGTTAATATTCAAACAGAGTTACATGAGTTAAAGTATTTTTTTTGGGAGTGCACACTTCGTTGTAATCTAAACTGTTTGCACTGCGGAAGCGACTGCCACAAAGACGCTACAGCTCCCGACATGCCAATAGCCGATTTTTTAAAAGTAACAGAGGAAATAAAAAAAACACATAATCCAAATAAAATAATGATTGTAGTAACAGGAGGTGAGCCACTGCTACGTAATGATTTAGAGGAGTTTGGACAAGAAATTACAGCACAGGGATTTCCTTGGGGCATGGTAACAAATGGTTTGTGGCTAACAGAAAAAAGGCTTCAAAGTTTGATAAAAGCAGGCTTAGGTTCGATTACAATTAGCTTGGACGGTTTTGAAAAAGAACATAATTGGATAAGAAATAATAACAAAAGTTATCAAAAAGCTATTGAAGCGATAAAACTAATTGTAAATCAGCAAAATATAGTTTATGATATTGTAACTTGTGTAAATAAGGCTAATTTTGAAGAGTTGTTGGAGTTTAAGAATTACTTGATGAAAATTGGCGTAAAAAATTGGCGAATTTTCACAATTTTCCCAACAGGGCGAGCAAAAGAAAATACAAAATTACAATTATCCAACTCGCAATTTGTTAGTTTGATGGAATTTATAAAAACTACACGGAACGAAAATAAAATAAATATTTCTTACAGCTGCGAAGGTTTTTTGGGAGATTATGAAAACAAAGTCCGAGACGGATTTTTCTTTTGCCGAGCTGGCGTAAACATAGCATCGGTGCTTGTTGATGGTTCAATAAGTGCTTGCCCAAATATAAACCACTCATTTATTCAGGGCAATATTTACAAAGATAATTTTTTAGATATTTGGAATAATAAATTTCAAGTAATGAGAATCCGTAGCTGGACAAAAAAAAACATTTGCAAAAATTGTGAAGTATATAATTATTGCAAAGGAAATGGAATTCACCTATACGAAAACACAGAAGAACAAGTGCTTAGTTGTCATTTCCAAAAACTAAAAAGTTAGCACCCTCCTTCCTAAATCATAATATCAACACTGTCGTTTGTTTTATAATTTTCGGCACTGCAATATGGACATATATCAAATTTTGTGTGAATCTCCTCCTTACAATTTGGACAATTTACAAACTCTGATACTTCTTGTTTTTTAACAGGAATATCAGTTTTTGTAGTTAAATTATTTTTTACAGGTATTTTATTCTCATTTTCAACTGTTTTGTTCTCAGTTTTTTTAGATAATTCATTATCATTAAAAAGATCAAAATAACTTTTCTGACGATTCCAACCACTATCTGTTAAAAATCTATCATAAAAACTTTCGCCACGAGCAATGCAATACATTCCTATGGGTTTCAAACCTTTATATCTTATTGCCGTTTTGCTTTTTTTGCTTGTAGTTAAAGTAACCTTCAAACTATTTCGCCGTGAAACAACTGATTTTAAAGTATTAAGATCTACAAAATATTCTTTTTCAGCTTCGTTTTTTAATTTTATGTAAAAAATATAAAATTTTGGCGTATTTCCCGCAAGGTAATTAATTACAGACTCCTCTAACAAAAATCTAATTTGTTCATCTGCCTCAGAAATAAGTTCAATTATTACTTCGTTATTTTTTTGTTTCCAATTTAATTCTTGTGTCATTTTATATTTTTGAGTTTTGAAAGTTGAATTTTTTCTTATGATAAATATATTCTAAGCTAAAAAACTTTGATTATGGATTAGAATTACTAAAATTATTTATAATACAAATTGTTTTTTGTTTCTGCTTGGGTTTGTATAAATTATACAACTCGAATGCTCTACAAAATATGCATATTTATCAGTTAATTAGCTCTTTAAATTCTTTCAAGAGTTCTTCATTATCTTTTATTATCCAAATTTTAAATGCGGTAAAGGGTGCTTCCTTACTTAATTTCTGTTTAATTTTCTTTTGTAAATATTCTTTATCTTCTTTGGTTAATCCAAAATCATAATATTCTTGTAATAATCGTCCAAATTCTACTATTTCTCGTATTAGTTTATTACGAATATTCAAACCTTCAATATTTTTTAATTCAGTCGTTCCATTATAAACTTCGTTCAGTAATTGTGCAGTAGAATTTATATCCAATCTTGAAATTAATGGTGTAACCTTTGCTTTTTCTCTTGGAAAAGGTTTAATTTCAAATTTTAATAAGTCTGTAATTATTTCAGAATTATCAGTGCAATCAATTAAATTATCTTTTACTCCTTTAATACTGTTACAATGTGTGCAAGCAAAAAATAAGTTATTCCAGTCAAAGATTAATTTTGGATATTTTTTTTGAGGTTTAAAATGTTCCGTATTTATTGAAGAAGGCTCACGTTCTTCACATATATAGCATTTATTATGAAAGTCATCTTTTAAACGTTTTAAAACGTGTCCGCATTTATAATCACCATTCGCTTTTTCTTTTTCATCAGATAAACATAATGGTGCAGGTTGCGACTTTTTTATGTTTATCATTTTATTTCAGTTTTGAAAGTTCTATTTGTTGAATTTTTAATTCCAGTTCAGGTGCCATAAATTTTGGTAAGTTTTTGAAATATATTTTAAGCTCTTTTGTTCTATCTTTTTCCTGTTCGTTTAATTCTACTTTTGAGTAAAGTTGTTCGTATTCTATTACATAATTTTTCAAAATAATTGAATATTTATCAGAATTAAAGTAGGCTTCAATAATACCTTCTGATGAAATACCTGATAAATCGGTAACTGAGATTTGTTTTTCTAAATCGTATATTGCTGAATTTTCAATAGAATTGATTACAAAAGGCGAATGAGTTGTAACAATAAATTGAATTTTCGGAAATACTTTTATTAAAAATGGTAATATTAATTTTTGTAGTTCTATGTGTAAGTGTGTTTCTATTTCGTCAATAAGCACAATGCCTTGCAAGTCATATATTTTAGGACTATGATTTTCCATTCTTAAAATTAACTCCGTAATTATATTTAATATTGCAGAATAGCCATCAGATAATGTATTTAGGTTAAATTTTTCTTTATCTTTTTGAATAATATGAAAATTGAAATTCTCGCTGTCAAATTCTAATTTTAATGTTTTATCTTCAAATATTTCTTTTAGATAATTTTCAAAAGTTTCAAACCATTTATCAATATCTTTTACAATATCCATTTTTTTATCATCTCTTGCAAAAGAACGTTTTGCTTTTAAATTTACAAGATATTGTATAAATTGCTGATTAGCTTTATCCTTAACCTCGTAAACGTCTTTTAGATGTATTTTCTGAATTCCACTTGGTGTTGTAAGTTGTGTAGAACGTTTTGCATCAAAAAAAGCAAAAATAAAATTCCCTGAATTATATTCTTCTCGTAAAAATTCAATATTATTAATATCTAGTTCAATATGTGAATTTTTTCTAATAAGCGTTTCATAACTTTTAATAATTTGTTCTGAATCCATTATCTTATTACGAATACTTATCCTATCTGTCTCATTATTTAATTTTTGAATTTGCTGTTTACTTCGTTTTATTGTGTTTTTATTATTTTGAATACTTTGTTTCCATTGTGGAATTTCAAAAAGCTGGTTATTTTGAATTGAAGTTAAATTTGTTTTAATAGTTTCTAATAATGATGTTTTTCCACTTCCATTTTTTCCTGTAATAATCAAATGTTTTCGTTCGTCTGCAATATCTATTTTCATATTTTGCAAATGACGAACTTTGTTTATTTTTATTCTTTTTATGTAGATATTATTCATTTTCACTAAAATTTATTAATTTATGAACCTATTAATGAGTCTCATTGTAAGAGTCAAAAACGCTTTAAGGTCTTGCAGACGCTTAAAGGATTTTTGAATAAAAAAACAAATCCTTAAAGCATTGCGTAGCAATCTTTAAGCGTTTTGTTCTTTAACAATGTTAAATAAATAGACTAATAACTTATTTATCCTTTTTTTTATCACTAAATTGAAATAAAAAATCCTTCTCTTTTTTGGATAAACTTTTATAGCCACTTAACGAAATTTTATCTAAAATTCTATCCATCTCTTCCTGTGCATCAGCCTTTTCTTGATTGTAATCGTAGTCGGAACGTGGAACATCTGAATTATATTTAACTTTCATTTTGGGCTTTCTTGTAGTAAAGTTACTAAAAATATCTAATAACCAATCGGTAGTTTCCTCATTTTTAGTAAGTTTGTATCCAAACCAAAAACCATAAGCCGCTCCACCCAAGTGTGCAATATGCCCACCAGTATTGTCGCCCCAAAGTTGAATTATGTCAAGAGCAATAAAAATTATTGCCAACCATTTTAATTTTATAGAAAACATATTAAACGGGCGAATAACAAAGTCCGATTTGTAAACCGAAACAGCGATAACAATTGCCGAAACAGCTGCTGATGCCCCCATATTTAATCCATTTACTTTTTCTAAGAAAAATATTGGAGCAAGATTATAAGCTATAATATAAAGTGCTGCACCAGAGAGCCCTCCGAGTAAATATACTGCAATAACTCTTCTTTTTTCAATAAAAGTTATAAAAAGTGTTCCTAAAAAATAGAGCCAAAGCATATTACCCAAAATATGCATAAAGTCTTCGTGTAGAAACATATACGTAAATGGTGTCCATACTCGAAATAATAGATCTTTCAAGTTGGAAGGCACAGCAAAAAGCTCAATAAACTTGGTTAAATTCTCTTCGCCTGTAAACGCTATTAAATTGGCTAACAAATAAATAGCTACATTTATTATTATCAATTTAATTACAATATTTATCTTTTTTGGCATTTTTGTGAGTTATCGTGTTGTGAGTTATCGTGTTGTTGTGTTGTGAGTTATCGTGTTGTCGTGTTGTGAGTTGTCGTGTTGTCTTGTTGTGAGTTGTCTTGTTGTGAGTTGTCGTGTGTTTTTTGTGAAAATAACTTAACAACTCACAACACAACAACTCATAACACGATAACTCATAACACGACAACTAAAAGAACTAAAAAATTATTTTTTTTGCCACAATTTTATTAAAATAAAACCAAAAAGCATACCTCCTAAGTGAGCAAAATGTGCTACATTATCTCCAGTTCTATTAGCTAATCCGCTAAATAATTCTATTGCTCCGTAGCCCATTACAAAATATTTTGCTTTTATAGGAACAGGAATAAACATTAATTGCAAAGGAATATTTGGAAACAACATTCCAAAAGCAAGTAGCAAACCAAAAACAGCTCCCGAAGCTCCTACTGTTGCAATGTTTACTAAAATATTCAGTTTTCCTGCCTGAGCATCTGTATAATTTTGTCCACCTGCCAATACTTTATGTCCTTCTTGTAATACTAAATCTACTTTATCTGGAGACATTTCGGCAATTAAAGATTGAATTTCATAATAACTTACAGCAGCATGTAAAGCAGCTGCCCCTAAACCTGTTACCACATAATAAATTAAAAAACGCTGACTTCCCCAAACATTATTTCGTTCTAAAACTGAACCAAACAAAAATAGTGCATACATATTAAATAACAAATGAAAAATACCGCCATGCATAAACATGTGCGTAATTATCTGATATGGTTGAAATAATTCTGATTGAAAATTATGTAATCCAAGATATACAGATAAATCTGTTCCTACCATAGACTCATATATATAGCTGATTATCAGCATTGCTATATTTATAATTAACAAATACTTTACTACAGGTGGCATATTTGCCAATTGATTTCTCATTTTTTAAGTTTTGAAGTTTTTTTATTTGGGGGTGAACCAAGTTCTATATTTTTAACCCACAAAATTAATAAAAAAGCAAATAAATTTCAAATTTATTTGCTTTTTTTATATTTTTTTTCGGCATTTTCACAATTTTAATAAATTCTATACATTTTTAAGAAACAATTAGGGTTTACTTTAGTTGCAGTTTCGCCGAAAAACTGCAACTAAAGTTGCAACTACAGTAAACCCTAAAAATTTAACACTTAAAACTAAACACTTACTTCTTCTTTAGTAATCATTTTCCTATTTTTATAAACATCTAATGCTAAATACATTGCTTGTTTAAAAGATTCGTGGCTTGCTTTGTGTTTTCCTACAATATTGTAGGCAGTGCCGTGTGCTGGCGATGTTCTAACAAATGGCAAGCCTGCGGTAAAATTAACTCCCTGATTTTGAGTTAATGTTTTAAAAGGAATCATGCCTTGGTCGTGATACATAGCAAGTATTGCATCAAATTTTTTGTATTCGCCCGAACCAAAAAAGCCGTCGGCAGGATAAGGTCCTATTGCTATAATGCCCTCTTCTTTTGCCTTTTGAATTGCAGGAATAAGAACTTCTTGCTCTTCGTTGCTAATTAAACCATTATCACCTGAATGTGGATTTAATCCAAGAACAGCTATGGTTGGTTTATTTATAGCAAAATCTTTTTTTAACGATTCGCTTATTACCTTCAACTTTCCTAAAATTTTATCTACAGTAATAGCTTCCGATATTTTTGATATTGCAATATGTTCTGTGGCTACTCCTATACGTAAATTTTCGTGAACCATTAACATAACAACCTCACTATCATTAAATTCGTTTGCAAAAAAACGAGTATGCCCTGCAAATTTAAAATCGTCTGTCTGTATGTTGTTTTTATTAATTGGAGCTGTTACAAGAATGTCTAACTTATGATTTTTAATATCTACAATAGAATGTCTTAGAGCATTTAACGAGGCTTGTCCTGCCATTTTTGTAGATTTTCCTGCTTCAACTCTCAAGTTATTTGCCGCACAATTTATTATATTTATTTGTTTGGGATTAGCATATTCTATCCTCTGGATATTGTTGAGAGCAACCTCTATTTTTAACATTTTTTTATAATATGCCGCAACTTTTGGCGAGCCATATATCACTGGAGTAAAAAAATCCGTTATACGCTCATCTTCCAACGATTTTAAAATTATTTCGTAGCTAACACCATTAATATCTCCATGTGTTATTCCTATTTTTACTTTTGAATTGTTTTCCATTATTCTGGTTTTCAAGTTGAAAGTTGAAAGTTGAAAGTTTCGCAATGCAGTTATGAAATATAATTCACAATCGCTTTGCGGAACTTGCAACTTGTAGCTTGCAACCTGTAACTATTTTCTAATTATTTTTATTTGGCTATCTACGCCAAGTTTTATTATTGATGATGGTTTATGTTTTGTTTTATCGTTTTGTTTCCAATTTACGATATAATCAACCTCTTTTTTTATATCTTCTGATATTTCTGAAAAATTTGCAGGACTTGCATCTCCCGCATAATTTGCTGATGTAGAAACTATTGGTTTCTTTAATCGTTGAATAAGTTTTTGACAAAATTCGTCATTTGTAACTCTAATTCCTATGCTGTTATCTTCTGGAATTAAGCTATTTGCAAGATTTTTTGCTTCTGGATAAATAATAGTCATTGGAGTATCGCTTGCTTCTATCAAATCCCAGGCTAAATCTGGCATTTCGCTAACATATCGCTGAACTCGGTTTTCGTTATCAACCAAAACGAGCATACTTTTGGTATCTATTCGTCTTTTAATTTCATATATTTTTTTAACAGCTTCTTCATTTGTGGCATCACAGCCCAAACCCCAAATTGTATCGGTAGGATAAAGTATTATTCCACCATTTTGAAGTATCTTTAAAGTATTATTTATTTCTTCTCTCATATTACTGGTTGTTGGTTGCAAGTTTCAGGTTACAGGTTACAGGTTGCAAGTTTCAGGTTACAGGTTAAAAATCTAAAATTAATATCGCAAGTCCTTGTTTGCAAACGCTTTGCGAAACTTGCAACTTGCAACTTGTAACCTGCAACTATTTTCTTTTCATCATTAATTTCATTTTTTTGGAAACAAAGACAAAATCATTAAGTTCTTTATTCTCAGAGCTAAAAATGTCGTTGTTACTTCCTTCCCACCATTTTTGTCCCTCGTGGATATATGTAATTTTATCTCCAATTTCTACCACCGAATTCATATCGTGTGTGTTGATAATTGTGGTCATGTCAAATTCTTCGGAAATATCTTTTATCAAATTATCTATAACAATGGAAGTTGCGGGGTCTAATCCTGAGTTTGGCTCATCGCAAAATAAATATTTTGGGTTTAACGAAATTGCTCGTGCAATGGCAACTCGCTTTTGCATTCCTCCACTTATTTCGGAAGGAAATAAATGGTTAGCATTTAATAAGTTTACTTTTTTGAGACAAAAATTTGCTCGTTCTCGTTGCTCTTCAAAGCTCATGTCCGAAAACATTTCGAGAGGAAACATTACGTTTCGTTCCACAGTTTCGGAGTCAAACAATGCTCCGCCCTGAAAAACCATACCAAGCTCTTTTCGGATTGTTTTTTTAAATTTCGTTTTTGTTCCAGAAAAAGTTCTGTTGTCGTATAAAATTTCACCTTTGTCAATTTCGTGCAAACCAATAATTGACTTTAAGAAAACCGTTTTGCCCGAACCACTTTTTCCTATTATCAAATTTATTTTTCCACGTTCAAAAATAGTAGATATTCCTTTCAAAACATGATTATCTCCAAACGATTTGTGTATGTTTTTAACTTCTATCATAAACTAAGTGATTCGTTTTTAGTCTTTTGTTTAAATCTATAATATACTTAAACGCCACAAGGTTTTGCAAACGCTTGCGGGTTTAATTTATATGTAAGTAAAATCTGTTTTCGGATAAAACCCGAAAGCGTCTGCAAGACCTGTCGGCGTTTTAAATTATTAGTATTTATCCTAACAATAAGTTAGTTAGAATAAGATTAAATAATAAAATAAGAATGCTACTGTAAACAACTGCTCGTGTGCTTGCTTTTCCTACTTCAATAGCTCCTCCTTTCACAAAATACCCCTGATATGCTGATACAGACGCTATTATAAATGCAAAAAGAATAGTTTTTATTATAGAATATGTAATATAAAACGGAATAAAGAATGCTCTTATTCCCAAAATAAAATTTTCGGGAGTAACAGATTCGGTAAAGAGAGCAATTGCATAACCTCCTCCAATTCCTACAAACATGCTTATCATACAAAGAAATGGGTTAAAAAATACGATTGCTATAATTTTTGGTAAAATTAAGTAGCCAGCCGAATTTATGCCCATAATTTCCAGTGCATCAATTTGTTCTGTAACTCTCATTGTTCCAAGCTCCGATGCAATATTTGAGCCTACCTTTCCTGCAAGAATAAGCCCCACCATTGTGGACGAAAATTCCAGAAGCATAGAATCTCTTGCTCCTACTCCAATCAGGTAGCGAGGTATTATTGCACTTGTAAAGTTATAGGCTGTTTGCAAAGTAATTACTGCTCCCATAAATACAGAAATAATAATCACAATTCCTATTGAACTTATGCCTATTTTGTAAATTTCTTTTATTATTTGTCTAAAATATGGCTTCACCCGTTCGGGCTTGCTAAATGTTCGGACTAATAAAAGAAAATAATTTCCTATGTGATATAATGTTTTGATTGGTTTATTGGTTTTAATAGTTTATTGGGCTACCAATGTAAAGTTAGACAATTTTTTTATTCAACTCTTGCCAACGTGCCAGAGGCACTTGGCAACGTGTTGCCTTGATTACCAGAGATGTTCAACCTTATGCGAGTAGCCATTTATTGGTTTATTAGTTTTAATTAAAAACTAAATATTAAAAACTAAGCACTTATTTACAAGATATTCGTTACTTCTTTTATAAATAAAAGTATTAAAAAAGGTTTTAGTATTACAGGAAAAATAAATCCAAAAACTGCTCCCCAAAAATGTGCGTCGTGTCCAATATTATCCATTTGTTTTTTGCCCATGTAGTGCGAATAAAGTAAATATGCAGGTCCAAAAAGTAGTGCAGGAATTGGTATTGGAATAAACATTAGGTAAAGGCTCATCGAAGGGTCAAAAAGTATAGCTGCAAAAAGTATTGCCGAAACTCCTCCCGATGCCCCTATTGCATTGTAGTAGTGGTTGTTTTTATTTTTGTAGAGGTCATACACAGACGATATTCCAAGTGCAAGAACATAAAAAAGTATAAATAATAATACTCCAAATTTCCCAAAAAGTGCTTCAAAATATTGTTCTACATTTCGTCCGAAGAAAAACATTGTTATCATATTGAAGGCAAGATGCGTCCAATTTGCGTGCAACAAGCCCGCCGAAAACATACGATACCATTCCTTTTTGTGCCAAACAAGATATGGATTAAATTTAAGTTTATCAAATAGTTCTGGTTTTCGCATAGATTCTATTGCTTTCACATTACGAGGAAATGCTATCACCGAAACTATTACTGTTGCAATTATTATTGCTATTGTTATACTCATTTTCTTTTAGTTTTTGTGTTATTGAGTTATCGTGTTATCGTGTTATCGTGTTGTTGAGTTGTTTTTTCTGTCGCTTTGCGTAACTCTCAACACGACAACTCTCAACACGATAACTCTCAATACGACAACTTATTTTCTGCAAAAGTAATATTTTTTATAAAAAATAAGAATTTTACAAAAAAAAGACCTCAAATTTGAGGTCTTTTTTATGGAGTAGTGTTTTTATTGGCTAATTAAAAATTCTGATTATATCGTTTTTTGTTGAAAATGTAATCTGCATGTTACTAAGTGCCTACGGTATGTTTTAGTAAGTGTAGTTCCGGCTTGCTAACGTGTTGTAGGCACTTGTAAGTTCTATTTAATCCGATAAGTAGAACTAAAAACTTTACTAATATTTTTCTTTATGAAATCCCCATACACGTAACTCCGATGTGTAATTTTTTGGATTGTGTGCCTTTATAAGAAAAATAAGCGAATTAAGAACTTCTTTAATATCTGCTCTCAATGTTTTTTTTGTTCCCACTTGCTCCGAAACATTTATTATGTTATCAGTAACACTATTCACAAGAGTTTTATATTCGTCGTATATAGCTTGCCAGAATTCTGCTCCATAAGTTTTTTCGGTAAATCCTTCTGTATCTATTCCTTGCAAAAGCTGTTCCAGTGCAACAATTTTAAACTCCTGGTCTCGTGGCAATTTATATGCCTGACTTGTTTTGGTTATACCAAATTTAGCATAATAAGATTTTGCATTGCTCTTTCCATATTTTTCGGCAAGGTAGTTTTTTATGTGTTCTATCTCAACATCAATAATTTTGCTAAGCTCTCTTATTCGCATTGTTACAGGATTGCGACGAGCTGTTGCAGTATTTTTTGTTTTAAGTGCATTCTCAAACGTATCTACTATTGTGTTAAACTCTTCTGGTGTGAGCCACTGCAACGGTAAATCTTTTGTAGCCCATGTTCCGGCTATTATACGTGCCAAACTCATCAAATCAACATCACTCGAAGGAATCATTTGTTTTGATTTCTTTCTTTTTATTATTTCAACTTCTGTTTCCTTTACTTCGGAAGTTACAATTTCTAATGGTATGTCTTCACCAAACATAATTATAATTTTTATTGGGTTAATAATTAGTAGGGCACTCCTAAAAAAACCAAACTCAGCGTTATACAAAATTATTAAAATACTCATTTACAAGAGTAAACTCAAACTTTAAGAATTTTGAAAGCCTTGATTTTTGAGTTTTTAGGAGTGCCTAGTAGTATAAAGTTCTGAGTTAAAAGTTGCAAATTAAAAGTTTTAAACACATAATTCAACAACTCGTTACTTTCAACCTTTTTAACTCATTACAGGTCGCAAGAGTAAACAAAATATTACAATAAAAAAACTTTGTTTTACTTTTTGTAATAAAAAGATTGCGTTTGTAGATGCCGTTTCAGAAATACATACTCTATTGCTTTGAATATAAGCAATGTATAATTTAAACAAAATTTGTTATAATTAGGAAAAAACATGTTTATTTATTACATTAAACTCAAATTGCCACCAAAACACACCTGTTCAGCACGTTTTTTTTGCAAACACTCACCAAAAACATGTTTATTTGTAGTATTTAGTTCAAATTACTACCAATGCACATCTGTTCCGCACGTTTTTTCTGCAAACACTCCCCATAGACATGTTTATGGGGAGTGTTTAGTTCAAATTACTACCAATACACATCTGTTCAGCACGACTTTTTTTACAAACACACCCGAAAACATGTTTATTTGTAGTGTTTTTGTCTAATTACTGCTAATTAACGTTATAACCAGCTATAATTTCATTACAAACACTACCGAGTAACATCATAAATAGTTATAATTTCATTACAAACACTACCGAGTAACGTTATAACTAGTTTAAAACGAGGCATTTTTCCACAATATTTGACTTATAGACAATTGAGGTATTATTTATTTTATTGCACCTGTGGTATTTAAACCATTTATAATTCTACTTTACGAAGTTAAAAATCATTGATTATAAGACTTTTAAGCACCAACAGTGCAATAATCAATAACCTTGCGGGCACTCCTATAAACCCAAAACTCTGCGTTATACAAAATTATTAAAGTACTCATTTACAGGAGTAAACTCAAACTTTAATAATTTTGAAAGCCTTGATTTTTGAGTTTTTAGGAGTGCCCTTGCCTGAAAGGGCAAGGAATAAAAAATGCAAAATATTTAGCACCAAAGGTGTGAAATCATTTGAGTGTGTAACATATCGGGGGAAATGATTTTTGAATATTCAATATTCAATACAGAATATTCAATGTTCAATTAAAAAAAACATTCAATAAAAATTACAATAAGTTAATTTGGTAGTGTAACAAACTGGTAGTTATTTTTGATGTTACTAAATTCCTACGGAA
>JAOZQN010000094.1:0-9013 GCA_029932195.1 Bacteroidales bacterium
TACTTACAAAAATAATGATATGAATTACTTGTTTCACATAGTAATACAAATAATTCATATCACAAATAACTATCTAATAACTACTTTTTTGTAAATAATATTGTTATCTATTATTATTCTAACCATGTAAAGTCCCGAAGGATTGCTTCTAATGTCAATTTGTTGTTGCGAAGTATTAAATAAATTGTCATAAGATTTTTCTAATACAACTTTTCCTAAATAATCGTAAATAATTAATTCTACATCTTTTGTTTGCGAAAGGGCAAATTCTATTTTAAAGTTACCATTATTAGGATTAGGTAAAACAGTAATGCTTTCAACTCCTTGTAGTTCAGAAAAATCAGTAGTCTCTTCTACATTTATAATGTTAGATGAAGCTATGCAATTATTATCGTCCCAAATAGTAAGGAAATAATCTCCAAATTCTGTTGCAAGATAATTTTGAGAATTAGCATTCTGTATTTCTTCATTATTTAAACTCCACTGATAATCGTTGGCAATAGTTTCGGTAGATAACAACATACCTTGTTGAGTAATAACTGGATTTTCGGCAGTATTTACTTCTAAAACATGTGTGTTTGTTGCTTCGCACATACCTGAATTTGAAACTGTTAAAGAATATTCAGTAGTAGTTACTGGACTAACATCTATAGTAGATGTAGTTTCGTTTGTATTCCACAAAAATTCTTCGCCACCAGAGCCTATTAGAGTAGCTTCTTCTCCCAAACAAATTGTGTTATCGCCAGAGATATAAGCATTTGCACGCTCAATTACATTAATATCAATGCTTACAGTTTCCGAACAACCCTCTAAATTAGTGAGAGTGTAAGAAATGGTATTTATTCCTATTTCTGCTTGCGAAGGTATAAAATCTCCTGTTACAGGATTTACTGCATTTCCGCTAAATGTTCCATTAATTGGACTTCCTGTTACTTGAATTGTATTATCATCTTCACATATATTTTCTGTTGGACTTGATATTTCAACTTCTGGAAGTGAGTTTACAGTTGTTTGATAAGTTGCAGTGTTTTCGCAATCGGTTTCTGGATTTATGTAAGTGTAAGTAATTGTATGTACTCCTGCTCCTGCAACCGACGGACTAAAAGTATTTTCGTAAATTCCTTGACCTGAAAAAATTCCTCCTTCTGGCACTCCTATTAGTTCAGAACTTTGGTTGTTTGCACAATATGTTGCTTGCAAACCACTAAACGAAATTTCTGGCAAGAAATAAACAGTAATTGATTGCTCTACTGAATTGGTGCAACTAAATTCATCTGTATAAGTGTAGGTTACAACTTGTGTGCCTGCACCTGCCAAAATGCCAGAGAATATTCCATTATCTACTCCTGTACCAATAAAAGAACCACCAGCTGGTGTAGCACTAAGATTTATTGCATCGTTTATGCAAATTTCGTAATCAAAAAGAATAAACTCTGGTTCTGGAAGTGGTTTTACTTCAATAGTTTTGGTTATTGTAGCATCGCAACCGTGTTCATTTACATAAGTATAACTTATTTCGTGAACTCCAACTCCTGCTGTTGCGGGGTTAAATTTAAAACCACTTATTCCTGTTCCTGCAAAAGTTCCTGCGTTGTCGTAGTTTCCTGCTAAATCTATCTCTTCTGAATCTACACAGATATGTTGTTGGATAGAGAAATCAGGAGATGGGACTGGTAAAACAGTAACATTAACTTCATCAGTATTTACACAACCATGTTCGTTTGTAACAGAAACATTATAAATTCCATCGGCAATAACTTCTACTTTTTGTGTTTCTTCGCCAGTATTCCACATATATGTTGAGCCAATGTTTTGAGCATCTAAATTTACAAAACCACAACCTTCAACATTATCTCCAATATCTACAAGTGGTTTGCGATACATTGAAATTGTTTGAGTTTTTGTGCTACTTCTTCCTTCGTCGTCTGTAATTGTGAGTGTAACATCAAAAGTTACTGCACCAACACCAGGAGCTGGGTTAAAAGCATGTTTTGGGTGTCGCTTATCTGCTATATTTCCATCGCCAAAATCCCAAGCATAATTCATTCCAGAACCAGTTGATTTGTTTACAAATTGAACACTGTCGCCTGCACATAAAACTTCTCCAGTAATAAAATTGGATTTGAACTCTGTGAAGTGTGCATAATCGGTTATAGTATCCAACAATGAATTATCAAAATATTTAACATATAGCCTGTCTCCTGGTGTAACAAGAAGGTTATCTCCTGATGTGCTTGAATTAGAAAAATTAAATATTGACTTAAATTCATTAGCATTATTAGCAAGTTCAGTTGCGACTAATTGTATACCCTCTAAATCGCTATCCGAATATAATAAAAATTTAATTGTATCAACTTTATTTTTATCCATATTAATATCATAATCTTGTATCGTGATTATACCTCTATCTGGATAATCATAATATACAGCTTTATTAAATCTAATATTGCCAACTTTTGACAACTCATCAAAAACATGAATGACAAATTGCAAAGAATCAGATAGACCATAAGGATCAGAAACTTCCACTCTTATAACATTTATTCTTCTTGCTGTGTCTACAGGCAACCAAGTTATTTCTCCGCTGTTATCAATACTCATATTTTCTGGTGCAATTAGCAAAGTATAAGTTAATTCATCATTATCATAATCGTTTGCAATCAAAGGCATATTATAATTTTCATTAACGTAAGCAATTGTATTTATATCTTGTTTTTCAAAAAATGGTTTATTATTTTTTGAATTACTGTTAAATACAAAAGATACAATATTTGATAAATCACTTTCATTATATGCAGTATCTAAGGCAGTTATTCCAATTTCGTAATAATGACCTGGTTCAATTGATGTTAGATTACAGTAATTTGTATCTCCGACAGAAAGATATTTTGAATTAAAATCTAACGTATTTTCTTTATCAGAGTAATAGACAACATAATTATTGAAATTTGTATTATTTTTATTCCAGTTTAACACTATTGACGTATCAGTTAATGAATAAGTTAAGTTAGTAGGCGGATTAGATGCGTATTCATTAATAATAGTAATTTTTTCATTTGAAAAAGATATATCATGTTGCTTGATTTCATCTTCAACTACTGCATAAACATAATATGTTCCAGTTGATAAATCCGAATAATTCCAAGTATAATTATCTGTATTATTATTCTCAGAAATATCTTTAATAATTGCTTGTCCACAATGCTCTCCATTTGTTCTTGAGTAATATAAGCTAACTTTTGCATCATTGTCATGATCAAAATCTTCCCATGAAATAAAAACACTTTTACTTGATGGGTTATGATTAACATCTGTGATTTTAATTGATGGAGGATTATTTGCACCCCAAATATTTACAGAATCAGCACTAATAACTTCAATTAAATAATCACCTGGCATTGCATTTTCAATATTAAAATAAGAATAATCACCATTTGTATCAAGTAAATAACCAATATTAGTATAATTAGTATAATTAGTATTACTAACAATATCTCCATTTGGAAGGGTTATATTATATTCAGGAGTTCCGTTTGAATTAAATCCTTCTATTAGAATGCTTGTAGAATAATTTTCTACTGAACATTGATATACTGTATTTTTAGTAAAATGTTGGTGAACTTCTTTTGGTAATTTTTTATAATTTGTAGCCCATTGAAAATTATCAAAACCAGCTGAATTATTATTCCAGTTTGCATATAAATAAATATCTGGAACAAAATTTGGTTTTGTTTTGAACATAAATGTACCATAATCAAAATTAGCAAAAACTCTTGTCTCTCCAAGTTCTTTTGGAAGATTTCCACCAAGTAAACCATTAATACCTGTAACTAACCATCTTGGAGCATTCATTGGAGCTTCCGTAGATAATGGGGGAATAGTAATTGTGGCACCAGCCCCCATGCTGAAACTGTTTTCAAAAAAACCTACTGTCCCGAAAGCATCAACAACATAGCATGTTTTTAATTTTCCAGAACCATTTTCATAATAATCAACTCCTATAAATTCCGTAGATGCTGTAATTTTAAATGTTCTTTTAGCTACATATATTTCACCTCCAATTATTTTTTGTTTATATAAATATCCATCAACTCCTGCTTTAAAAAAACTGCCAAATTTAAAATGTGTATAAACATCAAAAGATGCTGTGTTTAATAATAAAGGAGAAGAAATATTATACATTTTCATTTCAAGTTCAAATTTGCTCATTTGTTGAAAATTATTCAATACTAATTTGCCACCTCTTGCAGACAATCCATAAATTAAAGGAAAAGGATGGTCTGTTTTTATTTCAAACCCAACTTTATTTACTTTATTGTCTTTTAAACCCATGTAAAAACCTAATTTAGGACTAAACGGCAACTTAAATTTAGCATAACCATCTAATATTAATTCTGTAGGATCATAAGAAATTTTACAGTCAGCATAAAGTTTTTTACTTATATATGTTTCAAATAAAACTTCTCCGCCAAGTTGCACACCATTTGATTGTCTTATACTAACCATATCAATATTTGGAGCCACTATAAAATGTCCTCCAGTTGCAAAGCCTGTTCCAACTGGAATTAAATAGTCTGGTAAAAAAAGTAATGCTCCATTAAGTTGAACACCATCATCTAAAACTTTAAAACCATTATAATTAATTTTAAAACCTAAAAATCTAAAAAGTTTATCATCTGTATTTAAGTTATTATCAAACAAAAGGTCTGTTGCTCCTGTATAAGATAAATCATAAGTTCCATTGTATAAATTAACTGTTCCTCTATTTGGAATATTATTTATTTTAATTAATCCGTTACCAGAAACTTTTTTTGTATTTGTATTAACACTAACTGTATTAGATATTTCTAACGATTTCGAAGTTGTCCATGTACCACCAGAAGATACCAATTGTCCAATATGAGTATTGCCAGATACTTGAAAATTTGTGCTTGTTCCTGTTGTATTATCTCCACAAATTCTAATATCAAGAGTTAAATCATTACATGGGCTTAGACCTACTGTTATATATCCACTTTTTGTTTCCGTATCGGAATTTATACTATTTGTAACTGTTAATGATACTTGATATGAACCTTGTGAGCTATATGTTATTGTGGGTGGATTTGCACTTGTAGAAGAGTTTGGTATTCCTCCCGGAAACGACCAACTATAAGACATTGGAGTTGTGCCTGTGGATAAGTTAGTGAAAATTACAGCATCTCCTTCTGTTGGCGTTGTTGTAGATGCCGAAAAATTTGCAACTGGTGCAGAACCACTTGTCTCAGTTGTAGCACAATCATCACTACTATCTCCCGAACAACCATCAGAATCACTACAAGCTCGTACTGTAAAACAGTATTCAGTAGAAGGAGACAATCCATTTACTGTTGTGCTTGTTCCTGTTACTGTTTTTTTCCAACTACCGTCCATATAAACATCGTAATCATCTGCTCCAGTAGAACTATTCCAATCTAAATCAATAGAACTACTTGATGCAGTTGTTGCTGATAATCCCGTAGGAGCATTAGGAGGGGTGGCTGTTCCTCCACAATCAGCTATAAAATTAAAAGTTCTATCATTATTAACATTTGAAAATGATTGACTATTAGGAGTAAAAGAACAACCTGATTTCGAAGGTGTTATTGTGCCACTCCAGTCTTCATCAACAGTTATAGAATAAGGACTGGTTGTTCCTGTTGTGCTACTTCCCCCTCCATTATTAGCGGCAACAGTAACATTACTTATTTTATTGCCATCACCATCTCTTACATATCCACTTATTGTATAGGTAGGTGTAGAACATCCAGTAGTTTTAAAAGTCTTTATAGAGGAATAACTGCTACTACCTCCATTTGTACAGTTAGTCATAACTTTGTATTCATAGTCTGTGCAAGAACTTAAACCTGTAATGTTATAATCTGAATTGTTTGCTGTTTTGGTTGTCCAAGAACTTGAACTTGTTTTTTTATATTTGATGGTGTAATCACTTACTCCACTTACACTACTCCAATCAATATCTGCACTATTATCATTAATATTATTAGAAGATAAGCCTGTTGGAGCATCACAACTGGAACTACTTGTTGTTGCTGTTAAAGTTACTCTTCCTGTATAAGCAAAATATCCTGTTGGATTGTCTGGTGTTCCACTTCCTAATGCACACATAAAATAAATACTTCCAGAAGTAAAGCTACTATTTATGCTAAAAGAGAATGGTACTTCAGAATCGCCTGCACTGTATGGGACTTGGCTTGAATTGTAATTATTACTTACGCTTTCGCAAACTCCTTCTCTAAAATTGACCCAGCCTTCATTACCAAAAGTTCCATTACATTTAACAACTTTACCGCTAAATATATTTCCAGCTATCTGCAAGTCAGTTAATTTAATAGCATCTCCATGATATAATATTCCGCCACTGGTACAAGTCACATCAGGATTAGAACACCCTGTTGATGTTGCTGACAGTGTATATGTTGTTGTTTGTGCTTTTATACCAAACACTGCACCAAGAACAACTACTAAAATTAATAATATTTTTTTCATAACATAGTATATTTAAAGAGTTTATAATTTATTTATTAATAATAATTTGTTTTGCAAAACTGTTTTCGTTTGTTTTTATTTTTAGAATATAAACACCGTTTTGTAATAATTGAGTGCTAATCGAAATCTGATTTTGTGAGTTTTTATATGCTCTGTCAAAAATAATTTGCCCTGTAATAGAAAACAATTGAACAGATTTTACATCTTTTGTATTTGTAATATTCAAAATATTTTTCGTTGGGTTTGGATAAATTTCTATTTGTTCTTCTTTTGTTGTATTTATATCGGTTGTATTGCCAGAAGTGTATGTTTCACCAGATTGTAATATCCCACAATCAGTAGCAACGTCATCAAAATATGCTTGCACAGATTGTTCCCACCACGAGCTTCCTGTTTCTTGCACTTGGAAATGCAAATGAGGTCCAGAACTACAGCCAGAGTTTCCACTATATCCTATAACTTCTCCTTGCTCAACGTATTGTCCAACTGTTACAAGTGAGCCGTTTTCTGTAAGGTGTAAATACAGGGTAGATTCTCCATCTCCGTGGTCTATTACAACACGGTTTACATCATTTAAACAGTCATCACAATTTGGATAAGGGCAATTATCATTAGGAAAATATTCCGTAGAGTGCGTTACTGTTCCAGCTCTTGTAGCAACAATTTCGGAACTCATAGACATTGCAAAATCAATTGCATAATATCCATCTCCTGCTCCGTGTTCGGTTGTTCTTGAAACCGTGTAGCTTGTTCCTTCTGGGAAAGGTAGTTTATACAATTTTTCTCCATCACAATCTTCTACTATTACTGTTTTTTCGCCCAAGGTTATATAGTCAGAGTAATTTTCGGTATATTTTATCACAACTTTGTAGCTACCAACTGGCGAGCTTATTTGCGATGGCGAGTAAGATAATGTGTGCGAGCTTCCTTCTGTTAAATTTTCTTCTGAATCTAAATCGGTAATATAAGTTCCATCTGCATTATGCCAAGCCATGTATATTTCACCCGTAAAATCAGCATCTCCACTATTTGTTACAGTTGCCTCAAAATCAGCAGACTCGTTGTATTGCAAAGGGTCTGGTATTACAGATATGTTTCCTGTTAATTCTAAGTTATAACTTCCTGTTCCTCCTTCAACAGTAAAACTTCTTACTTCGGCAAACGGACTTACAGAAACTTCTGTTGCTCCTTTAACAGTCCAATAGTATGTTCCAGGTGATAAATTTTTAGTTTTTGAAGTCAAATTACCTACGTTTTCATTACAAATGCTTGGGTCTGTAAGTCCTGTAATTTCATCAAAACTACTACTCATAGAAATATGAATTCTATATGCAGTAGCATCTGGTATGGAGTTCCAAGTGCATGTTACGGGAGAAGTAACAGTTTCATTATTCGTTGGACTTATTAATGCAGGCGGGTCAACGGCAACTACAAAATAAAATCTATTTGAGTATAATAAAGAATTTGCATCTTTAACCGACCAAGCATAAGACTTTCCTCTTATAACTGTATAATTTAATGTAGTATTATTACCTACATTTTCGTTGTAAACTATATTTGCAGTAGATTCAATAAAACCTTCACTTTGGGACCATGTAAATGCTGTTCCTCCTGTGCCATCATCTCTTGCTATTTGAACTCTGTGGTCTGCTCCACTATTTGTCCATTGAAAAGTTAGATTCAGATTATCAGGATATATTACTCCTCCAGAAGTAGAACCGGGTGTAATTAATGATACTTGTGCATTTACATTAAAAATAAAAGCACCAACAATAAAAGCTAATAATATAATTTTTTTCATAATATATACATTTTAAAAAGTTAAAAACAAACAAAAATAAATTAAACAAAAACCAAAACCAAACTAATTGCTACTCATTTTGTTAAAATTGTAGAAATGATAAGTATAAATCTATATGTTATTTATCTAATATACAGCTTTTTCTAAAAAAAGAAGGAGTAACTCCTGTGTGCTTTTTGAAGACGGTATTAAATGTAGCTGTTGCTTTAAAACCAGCATCTTTTGCTATTGATTCTATTGTAAATTTAGCACTCACTTCTGGTTTAGAAAATACAGATATAACTTCTTTAACTCTATATTCGTTTCTAAAATATGTAAATGTCATCTTAAATTCGGTTTTAATAATTTGAGACAAATAAGTTCTGTTTGTGGATAATTTTTTGGCAAGTATTTCTGCAGTTAAATCTAAGTTTCTATAAATCTTATCTTCTTCAAAAAGTTTTTTTATTTTTTGCAAGATGATTACTTTATTAGCTTCACTTATTTTAGTATTCTTAGTTTGTGTATTTTTCGGAGTCTGTTCTTTGTCCGTTTTTAATTCTACATCTTTTTCGTCTAAATTTATTAAAATATGTTTATTGAGTGCTTCTATCTCTTCTTCTTTTTCTTGTAAATTTATTAAAATATGGTTATTGAGTGCTTCTATCTCTTCTTCTTTTTCTTGTAAATTTATTAAAATATGGT
>JAOZQN010000094.1:9113-15001 GCA_029932195.1 Bacteroidales bacterium
TATTGAGTGCTTCTATCTCTTCTTCTTTTTTTTGTAAAATTATTGAAATATATTTCTTAAGTGCTTCTATCTCTTCTTCTTTTTTTTGTAAATTTATTAAAATTTGTTCTTTAAATATTTTCAACTCTTCTTCTTTTTTTAATATACTTAAATTTTTGCTAACAAGTTTTTTGTATGCCGAGTTTTTCTTTCGGTATTGAATAAAAATTATTACAAACAACAAAGATATAAGTATAATAATAATGAAAAAGATGTTACCCAACCTTGTTTTTTGCCTTATTTTTGTATTTTGAATTTCTTGCTTAAATTTTAATTTTTGATTTTCTTTTTCTTTCTGTTCGGTTTTATATAAAACTTTGTAGGAATATGCTGCTTTTCCGTAATTTTGTACTGTAAGTAGTGAGTCAAACAAAATATTGGCTTTTGTCTGGAACGTGTATGCTTTTCTATACTCACCAGTTTCGTTATAGATTTCTGCAAATAATAGATATGCTCTTCCTATTTTAGCTGCGTGTGTAGATTTCTGAGAGCAAACCAATGTAGAATCTGCATATTTTAGACTTTCAGATATTTCACCTTCATTAAAGTAAACATTTGATAAATTATAATATGTAACAGCTCTATTTGTAAAATTACCCAATTTTTTATAGAAAATTATTGCTGTTTTATAATTCTCTTTTGCATTATTATAATTCTTCTGAATTTCATACACTTTTCCAAAGTTATTATAAGACAGTCCTAATAATACAATATCATTATCGTTTAGCAGACAAAATACAGAATCTTGATATTGTTTTGCTTGCAATGCGTTGTTTTGTAATAAATAATAATCTGCAATAATTGTATATATCCAAGGTATTTCATCTTGCATTTTGTGTTTTTTAAAACCAATTAATGCTTTTATATAGTTTTCAATAGCAAAATCCTCTAATTCTTTATCATATTTACTACTGTTTTGATATATCCGTCCAATATATTTGAAATTAACATAAGTATTTTCAATATTTTTTAGTTCTGAAAATATAGTGTTCGATTTTTTTAAATAGGATATACCTTGTATATAAACACCTATTTCCGAATATGTTCTGCCAATATATCTTAAAAAATAAGCATATAAATAGTTATCGAAGCTATTTATTTCATTAAATGTTGTCAAGTAATTTATAGCAGAGTCAAGTTTAGGTAAACAATCAATAAAATTATTGTTTCTGTATTCTATAATTCCTTCCATTCCTTGTATTATGTATAAAAATTTCTTATCTTCTGTGTCTAAAGTTTGCTTTAACAAAATAAGCGTATTAATAGCATTGTCTGTTTGTTTATGCTCTGCTTGTGCAAAAGATAAAAAAATAGTATTATAAATTTCATCTTTTTTTGAATTATACCATTCATGTTGTTGAATATCGTGAGTATATTTTAACAAAGAAGTAAAATCACCAGTTCTTAAATATTTTTCTACAGTATCTACCTTAAATAATTTTTCTTCTGTATATTTATTCTGCCCAAAAGAACTGTAAGATAGAACAATAAGGTAAAATATTATTCCGTGTTTGATAAATTTATGTCGCATTTTTCCTAAATATTATTTGGTTTCTGTATTAATGACGATTGATTTCAAAAAAAAGGGGGGAGAATTTTTTGAAAAATAATTCTACCTACGTAAAATTAGACAATTTTCTTATTCAACACTTTCCAACATGATGTAACTACTTAAAAACGTATTGCTCTGACAATCAAAACGATCTAGCATTAAATAGGTATCCCAAAAATAAATAAAACCTCTGGCACAACTGACCAACGACATTCACATAATATTTATTTCACAAATGTAAAAACAATATTTTACAGACTGATATTTTCAATGGTTCGTTCAATTTTCATAAAAGATTAGTTATCAAGACATTGAAAAAATATACTCATTTTTCACTAAGTCTTTTAAAGTCAATAAATTAATCCCTAATCCAAAATCACACGAATTATTGTATAAGACATTTAAACACAAAAAATGCGTAATCTTTTACATTAATAAAAAGATTACGCACCTTTAGCTCTTATTTATAAGCCTTTAGTAGAATTAAATTTTATTTCAAATATTGACTATCTAAATAATAAATTAATTTAAAAGAAAGGCTATTTAGATGTGGATTTTTATGATACATATAATCAAAATTTTCGTAAAAATCATCAATAATCATATCTTGATTTGCTGATATAGTTTTTTTATAAACCAGAGTAAATTCGCTTCCGGGCAAAAAATGCCAAGTGTAAACCAAGTCTATATTAAAAGCATTGTAATTTATATCACTGCTCTTCACATACTTATAAGGTTGATACAAAACTTTTAATCTTCCATCATTTTGCAAAGTATAATAATCTTCGTAATCCACAATAGACCAGTAATGTCTTGCTCGCAAACTTAAAGATGCTTTATTATTAAAAATATAATTTGCACTAAGAGTGTTAGTTAGAGTTTCAATGTCTCGTTTACCAAAGAATATTGTGTCGTTATCTTCTGTTTTTTCTACAAATCCGTAGCTATTAAAATCGTATTTATTATTGAAACTATAAACTAATAATAATTTATCACTCAATCGCAAACGTGGAGAGATTGTAAACCAACCACCGTTTTGATGCAAACCTGTTTCATTTGTTTTATAAAACCCAGCATTTATATCAACAGCTAAATCTTTTCTATAATCAGATGATACCCAGCCAGATAAATATTGTTTTGCTGGTTCAATAAATACCCTGTCTTCCACACGTGGCTCAAAATAATTGTAAGTCTGGTCTGGGGTGTAACTTATCCTTGTGCCAAGCGAAAGATGATTTTTGAGTGTTGTAGAACTATACAAAATTATTTGTGTATTTATATAATTTCTTGGTTCGTAAAGCATTGTATGGGTAAAGCTAACACTATTTTTCCAATACAAGAAATATAAAAATGGCTTATAAATATTATAACTTACCGATGCAGTATTTTGCATAATATTATTTCTCTGTAAATATCCTAAATCGTTTGGGTTGTATTTATCGCTAATAATTTTGTGAGTAGCTCCAAACCTAAAATTCCCACTTGTTTTATTTAAGCTAATACGATATAAATGACCAACTTCTGCATCTAATTCATTATTATAAATTTGGCTAACTGCTCCTCTTCCAAAAAGCGAATATGTATTTTTTTTATTTCTCAATCTAAACTCAGTAGCTGTAACATCTGATAAATAATTATTGCCAAAAACCGACATATTTGTGTTTGTAAGGCTCACATAAGAATTATTTGCTAACGCCTGATTTAGTGCAACAACATTATAATTTGTAAATGGTTCTGTTTGAATTTTTCGTTCTTCTCCTGTAATAGTGTCTAAAATTTTGGCATAAGTATTTAAAGTCATGCCATTTAACACACCAATTCCAAGCCCAGAGCTTGTTTTTCCCGAGAATTTAGAAGTATTTATTATTTGTGTAGCTTGTGGATTTTTCCGTAAAACTTCACCTTCCATAAGAGTGTCATTTACAGAGGAATACATACTCGGTTTACGACCAATTCTTCTTGAATAAAAAATATTTCCTTTATTAAAAATCTCCATTCCTTCTGTAAAAAACGCTCTTTTTTCGTTGTAATAAGTTTCGTAAGGCGAAAGGTTAAGAACAGCATCGTCTGACTGAACTTGTCCAAAATCTGGAATAAGCATCATATCTAAGGTAAAACTCTCATTTATACCATATTTCACATCCATTCCTCCAATAACAGAATATCCAAAATTATCTAATTCTGTATTTTTTTCGCCGTAAGAAGATAGATATGGAAAAAAAGCCAATCGCACAGGAGCATCAATATTTTTCAGATTAGTTAATTCTCCTGACTGATTTGTGCGTCCAAATTTTGTATTGTCAATATAGTTCCAAGTGTTTGTTTCTCTGTGCCTTTGAATATTTCTATAAATATTTAAACTCCAAGTTTGCTCCTCTTTGGAGGGAAAACGAAGTGCCGAATATGGAATTTTCATTTCCACAACCCAGCCATTTTCTGTAATTCTGACTTTGCTGTCCCAAACTGCATCCCAGTTTTTATCCTCACTATTTTCATTTAATTTTATATCCACCTGCACACCTGCTGCAGTTACAAAAAAGCCATAAGCTGTAAGTCCTTTATTGTAAGGGTCTAAATAAATACCAAAATAATCTGCCTGACCAAAATCGTCTCTACTGCTCAATGTTTTGGAAATATTTACAGGGATAGAATCGTAACAAGTTGCGGCAATAAATATTGCATCGTTGGAATATGTAATTTGAACTTCTGTTTTTTGCGAAGGCGAAGCCCCATTATAAGGTGTGTATTGAACAAAATTGGTTGCTATGGGAATAGTTTTCCATAAATTTTCGTCAATAATAGCATCAACTTGCGGATTTGTTGTTATCCGCACAGCATTAATTTGTTTTGATTGTGAATATAAAATATTGCTAATCAATAACAAAAATATTATTATGACATTTTTTCTTAACATTAATTTAATACTTTTTAATAAAACGCAAAAATATATAATTTTTATACAAATATACTGATTTTATTAGAGTTTTTTAATGTTTATGTATGTTTTTATTGTATCTGTGTTTATTTTAGTAAAATTATTGCAATACCGCTGTGATTTTTTTTAGTCTAATTTTTAATTAAAATAAAGTTTTAGATATTCTTGCATTTAAAAATTCTTTATTTATCTTTGTCATTCAATTTTTTTATTAACCTATTTAAATATTTTTTAACATAAAAAAAGTAAAAAACACTTTATTTGCAGTAGCAATAGCTGGTTTAATGATGCTTGCATCTTGTTCTGTAACAAGCCCTGTGGCAGCAACAAGCAACCCTATTGGTAGCAAAGTAGGAGTAGCTTCTACAACTCAAATGATTGGATTCTTCTTTGATGGAGGAGACGCAAGTATTCAAACAGCAGCAAAAAATGGTGGTATCACTAAAATTTCTACTGTAGATTACAAATTTACAATGGTATTTTTCACCTTAATGATGAAACACGAAACTATCGTAACAGGAGACTAAAAATCTGTAAATTCTAAAAAAATGAAGGAATAGTAAAACTACTATTCCTTTTTTTAAATTCTTTTTTTTAATGAAAAACAAAACTTTATTCGTAATAATATTATTATTAATTTCACAAAGCTTATTTGCAAGTTATTCTAATACAGATAGTTTAAAAGCTATTATCCTTAGTAAAAAATCCAATCCTCAAAATATGAAAAGAATTGAGGTTGGAGAAGAGATTTATATTATAAGAAAGGGTGATATGCAAAAAATAACTGGAAAAGTAAATAATATTACTGATAATAGCCTGGTTATTAACAATTCAGAATACAATTTCTCAAATATTCAAGCAATTGGAGCAAGTAGAAAATACAACGGTTATGTAACAGCAGTAATTAGTGGAGTTAGCTTTTCGTTGCTTTTTATAGCGTATATAATTAGTATAATAGCATACGCCTATTATATGAATATAGTCTTAAATTCAATAGCCCAACCTTCAAATTCAGAGTCTTTTTTATTTGTTTTTTCTACTCTTTCTATGATATTTACTGGTATTTTTTCTTCTATTACAGGAGAAGTATTTTACATATCTGGTATATATTATTTGTATAATAAATATTCTAAAAAGCGATATTTTCTTAGCGACTGGCGAATAGAAACAGTAAAAGGAGACAAAAAACAAACAGACTGGAAACGATTGAAAAACTTTATAGGACTAAAGTAAGTATGTTACAACACACTCAAAATGATAAAAAAAATATTTACAATATTAATTTATGCTTGGATTTTTATAAAAGCATTTTTTGTAACTACACAGCCAGTATCAAAAAAAAGATAAAAAATTAAAAAAAAA
>JAOZQN010000095.1:0-2043 GCA_029932195.1 Bacteroidales bacterium
TTGTAGGAAAAATGTCAAATGTTATAGTTAAACACAAAGTCATTCGGATTTAAGGCTATTCATGAATAATGCGGGTTAGTAGGGTAGTTGCCGTAGCGATAAGCAACTCGGCAGTAAGTAGCACCGCTATTCCAACTTCCGCCACGATAAACACGGGGAGAGCCACTTGATGCACCTGTTGGATTGTTTGACGAGCTACTGCTATAATAACCACTATCATACCAATCGGAACACCATTCATATACATTTCCGCTCATGTCGTAAATACCGAGTTTGTTTGGGCTTTTTGTGCCTACGGCATGTGTTTTGCTTCCACTGTTGCTACTATACCATGCGTAATTTCCAAGACTGCTTTCGCTGTTTGTGCCTGAGTATTTTTGGTGGGTAGAACCACCGCCTGCGGCGTATTCCCATTCTGCTTCTGTGGGTAGTCTGCCTCCTGCCCATTTGTAATATTCATTTGCACCAAACCATGTTACGTATATTACTGGGTGGCTTTCTTTTCCGCTTACAGGTGTCCAACGACTACCGCTTTTATGTATTCCCCAGTCATATTTAGCATCGTATTTTTCATTGCTTAAATAAATCATAATTTCTCCGCTGTATATTCCGTTTTTTACTTTGTCGCTACCGTAGGCATTCAAAAATTTGCAGAATTCTTCATTGGTTACCTCGTATTTGCCAATATAAAAATCGGATACTATTACAGAGTGTATGGGTTTTTCGTCGCTACTTTTATTACTCCCCATCTTAAAAGTTCCTCCTTTTACATATACCATATTTACTGGTGCAGAGTTTTTAACATCTGTTCTTATCTCAAGCTTGCCTTTTAGCTCTTTGACTCCGCCTTCAAGGAGTTTCCAGATTATCTTATTGCCGTAAATGGTGCCTCGGGTGGCTTCTATCTTCCCAAAATCACCTCGTATATTGCTATACACTCGCTTATAACCGTCGTAATCTTTTTTACACCACAGATCTTCAAACTTCTGCCCCTTTTTGGCATTGGCAATATTATAACTCACCTCAATAGTTTTGCCTACCATCGCAAAATCTACTCCTGTTATTTGTTGGGCTTTTGCAATGCCACTCCCCGCTCCTACCAACAAAATTAGTTCTAACAAAAAATAAATCGTTTTTTTCATTGTTTAAAATTGATATTTATAAGTATAATTATTATTTTTGCAAAGATAATATTTTATTATTATTATTATACTGAGACAAACACGTTTCCAAGTGGTGAAAAACCACGTTGGAAAGTGTGAGTCGTATAAAAGAGTGTGCGGGAAAAACACTTTCCAACGTGGTTTTTCACCACTTGGAAACGTGTAATACCAACAAAACGAATAAAACAAATGAATAAAAACACACCAATAGAACACGGTAAATTTTATCATGTTTTTAATAGGGGGAACAATTACGAAAATATCTTTTTGCAAAAAGCAGATTACTTACATTTTATAAATCTATACTCTTTGTATATTGAACCAGTTGCAGAAACTTTTGCCTGGTGCTTACTCAAAAATCATTTTCATTTCCTTATCCGCATAAAAGATGAGCAGGATATTGGATATTTTAATTCCAATTACGCAAACTCCAAAGATTTAGACAAGAAGTGGAAAACATACTTTCCCGCAAAACAAGAAAATAAATACAGTATAAAACCAAATCCCGAAAAACAATTTCAACACCTGTTCAATGCTTATGCTCGCTGGTTTAATCAGAAATATAAAAGAATAAATGCTCTGTTTGCCAAAAATTATAATCATCTGCTTGTAGATAATCAGGAGTATTTACGAAACTTAATAGTTTATATAAACAACAACCCTGTAAAACACGGCTTTGTAGAACACCCAATAGAATATTCGTGGAGTTCGTATCTTAGTATAGTATCTATTAAACCTACAAAATTGCACAAAAAAGCCGTTCTCAGTTATTTTGATAATGTAGCAAACTTTAAACATCTACACAATCCCGAAATAAATAACAATATTGAAATAATAGAAAAATATATTATTGATGTTTAAGGGACTTACAGACAAACAC
>JAOZQN010000095.1:2143-14993 GCA_029932195.1 Bacteroidales bacterium
GTTTCCAAGTGGCGAAAAGCCACGTTGGAAAGTGTGAGTCGGATAAAAGTGTGAACGGGAAAAACACTTTCCAACGTGGTTTTTCACCACTTGGAAACGTGTAACACCAACGAAAGGGACTTGCAGACAAACACGTTTCCAAGTGGCGAAAAGCCACGTTGGAAAGTGTGAGTCGGATAAAAGTGTGAATGGGAAAGCCACGTTGGAAAGTGTGAGGGTATAAAAGTGTGTGAATAATAAATACAATATAAAAACGTATATATGAAACCATTATCAAATGTAAAAATATTAGACCTTACTCGTGTTCTTGCCGGACCGTATAGCACAATGCTTATGCAGGAGCTTGGGGCAGAAGTTATTAAAGTAGAAATGCCAGGTAGAGGAGACGATGCCAGATATTTTGGTCCTTTTAAGAATAATAAAAGTGCTTATTTTATAAGTATCAACAGGGGTAAAAAAAGTATTTCTTTAAATTTGAAGTCGGAGGAGGGGAAGAGAATAATATTAGAACTGGTTAAGAAAGTAGATATTATTACCGAAAATTTTCGTCCTGGAACAATGGAAAAACTCGGTTTGAGTTATGATATTATCAAAAAAATTAATCCACGAATAATTTATGCTTCAACTTCTGGTTTTGGGCAAACAGGTCCTGACTCAAAAAAACCTGCCTACGATATGCTTGTGCAAGCAATGAGCGGAATGATGAGCATTACTGGCTGGCAAGATAAACCTCCAACTCGTGTTGGGGTTTCTATTGGCGATTTGGGGGCTGGACTTTATACTATAATTGGTATATTGTCAGCACTTTATCAACGAACTATTACTGGTGAAGGGCAACAGGTAGATGTTGCAATGCTCGACTGCCAACTTTCTCTTTTAGAAAACGCAATTGTAAGGCACGACGTAAATGGACAATCGCCAAAACCAGGTGGAAATCAGCACCCTACAATTACTCCTTTTCAAGTTTTTAAAACCAAAGATAGTTATTTGGCTTTGGCAATGGGAAATAATGTTATGTGGGCAAACTTCTGTAAAGCAATAGGAAGAGAAGACTTTTTGAAAGATGACAAATATTCTGACAACTTAAAACGAACAGAGAACAGAGATGGGCTTTTAGAACAAATAATTCCAATTATTGAACAAAAGAATTTGAACGAATGGATAGAAATTTTTGAAAAAGCAAAATTACCATACAGTCCAGTAAATTCTATTGGTGAAGTTATGGAACACGAGCAAGTGAAGGCAAGAAATATGGTTGTGGAAACGGAAAGTAAAGAGACTGGCAAAATAAAAGTTGCTGGTAATCCTATAAAAATGACTAATATTGATGAGGAAAACATAAGAGCAAAAGCTCCTGAAATTGGTGAGCATAATTCCGAAATTTATAAAGAAATGCTCGGACTATCGGATAATGAAATTGAAGATTTGAAAGAAAAAGGAATTATCTAAATAAAAAATTTGTCAGACACTTTTAAAGTGTCTGACAAATAGATAGTTAAATTAATTATCTTATATTAATATCTTCTCCTGCAATATTATTAAATGTGTTGCCTGAAATAGTAGGATTATCGGAGCCATCATAAGAAATTCCATGAGCTTCGGAATATTCAAATAAAGAATTTGTAACAGTAACTTTAGTCCCAACTCCTGAATTCATATATAGAGATGCTGAGTAAGCTGCATATCCGCCGCCGTATTCAAAAACACAATGGTCAAAAATAGTTCCGTTTGAAGTTCCATCATATAAAAATATTCCGTCCCAGTCGCCTTCTCCTTGATCTCCTGCTGGTGCAGATGATGTGAATGTAATTTTGTTATCGGCAGTTCCTTGTGCTACAATTTTACCATAATTACTATTGGCAACGTCTATTTGTCCACCTTCGTAAAAACTAATTGTTGTTCCGGCTTCAATAGTTAAAGTTGTTCCCGAAGTACTTTCAATATATACAGTCCCTTGAATAATGTAAGGAGCATTTTGGTTTAACCAAGTTACATCTGGTTTATCCATAGTTGAACTGCCAATTTTAATTCCTTTATTGGTAAGTGTTGATTGAAAATCATTTCCTGTTCCAACACCATCAACTGCATTTGCACTTAGATAAATAAATTCATTTGCAATATCAGACATTGTATTGTTTTGGAAAGAAGAAAAACTTGCACCATCATCTAAAACAATACCATAAGCTTCACTATATTTAATAGTTGAGTTTTCTACAGCAAATTCTACTCCACTGCTTGCAACAATAATTGCTGAATAATCGGCATAACCTCCACCATATTCAAAAGTACAATATTTAAAACTTGAATTTGTGCAACCTTCATACATGAAAATACCATCCCAATCTCCTGCTGATGGAGTAGCATTTGCAGATGTAAATGTGATAGGATTACTACTTGTTCCATTTGCTATAAGAGTTCCGAAATCGCTGTTAGCAACATTAATTTCTGCTCCGTCTCTAAAACTAATTGTATTTCCTGCTTCAATAGTTAAAATTGCTCCTGATGCACTTTCAACATAAACAGTTCCACCAATAATGTAAGGTACAGTTTGAACTTTCCATGTAGCATCATCTTTGTTCATTGTTCCTCCATCAACAAATATTCCATAGCTTCCTTCGTCAGTAATTGTATTATTTGTTCCTATACAATCGGCATTATTTGCTTCCAAGTAAATAGGATTTTTGGTAATATCAGATATTGTATTATTAGTGAAAGAAGAAAAACGAGCGTTTTCATCATTTAATCTCGCACCACTTGTTTCGCTGTAACGTAAAGTGCAATAGTCCATTGCAATTTCTGTATTTCCATTAACTACTATCATTGCAGAGTAATCTGCATAACCTCCACCATATTCAAAAACACAATATTGGAAAGTTGTATTAGGACTTGTTCCTTCATCAAAAGAAATATAATGCCAGTCGCCTGCTACTGGTGATGCGTTAGAAGATGTAAATGTAATTGGTTGTGCCTCTGTTCCTTCTGCAATTAAAGCTGTACTTGCATCTGGATTATTACCAACATTTATTTTTGCTCCTGCATTCATTTTAATTACAGTTCCTGCCTCAATAGTAATGGTGTTTCCTTCTAAATATAAAGTTCCATCAATAATATGATTATCTCCTGCCGACCAAATTTCGTCTTCTGTAAGTGTTCCTTCGTGAACAACATCTTCTCCTGTTCCGCCTGTGGCAATTGTAATTGTCTCTTCTACTGTTGTAGAAAGTTCTGTTTCTTGGTTTGCTACAACAAATGTTACTTTAATTTCTTGTCCGTCTGTTACGTCGTTGGGGACAGTATAAGTAAATTGTGTTGTAGATTCTCCTGCGTCATACGATTCTGTAAGTGTTTGAGCATCATGCTCATTTGTTACGGTTAGTGTAACATCTTCTGTTGAGTTAATTACTATGTCAAAAACGACATCGTCTCCAAACCAGCCTGTGGCATCTTCTACGGGGGTTACTGTGATTGTTGGTTCTTTGTCTTTTTTACAAGAGTTTAAAGTTATTGCAAAAATTGCAATTAAACTAAAAATGAAAATTGATTTTTTCATGAAAATGAAATTTAAGTTAATAAAATGGGTTAATAATTTGGTTAAATATAAATTTGAATACTATTGTTTGAAAAAAATAATTAGTTTTTAATTCTTTATCAAAAACTTATTTTAGTTTAAAATATTGCCACAAAAATGATACTTTTTTTTTTATTATTCTTCACCCTTTCGGGTGATTTTTCTGTAAAATCTATATATTTTGAGCTTTCTGGGTAGCTTCTATGCGATTTCGGACATCTAATTTGAGATAAATATTTTTGATGTGTGTTTTTACAGTATTTATAGAAACAAATATTTTTTCGGCAATTTCTTTATTTTTATATCCCTGAGAAATTAGGATTAAAACATCTCCTTCTCTTCCCGACAAACCAAGTTTTTTTATTTTTTCTTTCCAGTCTTCTTGCTCCTGTTCTTTCTTATGATTACTTTGGGTTTTAAATTCCTCAATTTGGTTCAAATATAAAGCAATATCTTTTTTCATTCGTGCTACAATCAAATGATTATTTTTTTGTTTCAGACGATAAGTCATAAATAAGCCGAATAAAAGAATACTAAGAATTACCGAAAGAAACCATAATCTCCATAATTTGGCATTTTGTATATCGTTTTCTAATTTCAATATTTCTATTTTGTGTTCTTTTTCTTTAACTTGATATTGAATAGATAGACTATTTATTTGTTTTTTTTGCTCAATTCCACTTATTTCTTTTTGCAATTTATAATATTTCTTTAAAATTTCGTTTGCATTTTTAAAATCATTAATTTTTCCATAAATTTCGGATAATATATATAGACTTTCTAATTCTATTTCCTTATTTGATTTTTTTTGAGCTAATTCTATTGATTCCATAATTTTATTTTCTGCCAAATTATACTTCTCTTCATGCAACAATAATTTTGCCTGATTCTTGAATAACTCTACCATTTTAATATTATTCTTAATACAAAAATTATTTGCCTTGTTAAACAAAGAACTTGCTTTTTCCTTGTTATTTTTAAGTAAATATATGTATCCTAAATTATTAAGAACAATTGGTAAGTTTTTATTTGTAGAATCTTTTCCCCAAATATCACACGATTTTTGATAAAAATAAAGAGCAGAGTCTAAATTTTCAAGCTCCTCGTATATTGTTGCAATATTATTATACCTTGTAGCACTTACATCTTCTCTTCCTAATTTTTCTGAAATTTTTAATGACTTTTTATAATAATTTAATGCCTTATTTTTTTCACCAACCTGCTGATATACAACACCTATATTATTATAAACTTTAGATGATTTTAATTCTGCATTTTCTTTTTTAAAAGTTTTTAAAGCCTCAAAATATAATTCTATTGCTTCTGGATAATTACCTGATATTTCTTTACAAACACCTATATTCATTAACTGCTCTGCATATTTTATATGTAAACTATCTGCAAGGAAGGAATTTGCTGCTTTCTTGAAATAATATCCCGCCAAAAAAGAATTTCCTTGATAAAAATGTGTGTGTGCAAGTCTTATTTTTATCGAAATATTTTGAGGATATTGAGACATAATCTTATCCGAAGCTATAATCAGACTGTCATTACTATCTGAGTAGCATAGAACTAACGAGTCTAATAATCCAACAACTCTAATACTGTCTTCTTTTGTGAGTTGTGAATTATTTTGCAACTTTGTGTCTTTTTCAGAAGTGCAAGAAAATAACAACAACAATAAAACTGTAGGAATAATAAATTTCATGGGAAATTTGTGTTAAAAATACCTTCTGAGATTTGGCTACCCACGTAAAGTTGAACAGCAATTGCACTCGTCAGGTGTTTTTCACCTGACGCTTTACAGGCGGTCAGGTGAAAAACACCTGACCGAGGCAATATGTTGAAAATTAACTTTGTCTAACTTTACGTGGGTAGCCTGAGATTTTAATCTAAAATACAAATCTAACAGAAAATATATACGTAAATATTATTTTAACATTTTTTTCATTTTTAATCATGTGTAAGTTTGATAAATTGTTCCATGCTACGTCGTTTTCCCCAGAGAATTATCTCTTTTTCAGATGTTTGCTTACAATTTTCTGCATCAAGATGCACAAAAACTTGATTTGAAGTTAGATAATTACTCTTTTCATATCCAGATTTAGAAAACTCATCTATTTTAATATCACCTCTAATTTCATAAACGACAAATATATTATCGTTAATTATTGCTTGATAATAATGACTATAACTTGTATTACTCCTTTCTATTTTATTTACAACTTCTTCGCTTCGAATATTTCCGTTTTTAGAAATATGAATAACAATAATTTTATCGTTATGATAAGTAGTTGTGGTTGTTTTACTATTACTCATTGGGTCTGAATCGGTAGATTCTGTGGTATATCTTTTTTCTGCTGTAAGACTTATACTATTATCTTTGTGGATATTAAGATAATCTAATTCGTAATTTTTTAAATATCCTTTTTTATTTTTTCTCATATACCTGTTTCTTCTTTTTCGCCTGAAATCCATTAATAATGTAGAAGTGCTAAACTCATTTATTTGTTGTTTTAAAATGAAATTTTCTTTGCTATTAATTTCAAAAAAACAGACTCCAATTATATCAGACCAACTTCCGTAAAATCCTGCACAGATTATATTTCCTTTATTGTTATAGGTAAATTTAAGACTATTAATATGTTTGTTCTTTAGTTTTAAATCTATCTTTTTAAGACTGTTACCATTTTCTGAATATCGGAGCAAACAATAATATATTTTTTCTTTGGGTCGTCTTTCAGGGTTTATTAATATATCTACGTTTCCATTATTAGTTATAAAAAAATCATTGTCAATATCTACATCTTGGGTTTCTATTTGTTTTTGCCACAAAATTTCCATTTTGTTATCAAAAACAAATAAATATGGTGAAATTTTTCTTTTTGCTTGCAAAACCAAACATGTTTTTGTGCTGTCTTTGGAAAGAATATATTTGAAACGTCTGTTTCCCAAAAACTTACCTGCAACTGGTTTTCCTGTTTTCAGTTCAGCAATAAGTCTGTAATCATTGTTTTGTTTTAGTGAAAATTTATTGATAGTTTGCACATATATTTTAGAAGTTTCGGCATCCTTATCATATTTTGAACAAAAAAGATATAATTTATTATCTAAATATTCAGCAAACATAAGTTCATAATCTTCTTTTAATTCCTGAAATGTTGTTTTTGTAATATCCATTTTATTATTCAAATACTCAACAATAAAGCTGTTATGATTTACTTTTTTATAAATAAAGAAGCCAGCCTCCTCTTTTCCAATAATATTTATTTCGCTAAATTTACCTGTCTCAATATGTTCTTCTCGTCCTATGATTGTTTCAAAACTATTATCTCGCTGAGCAACAGCGACAAAATTTATAACAAGTAAAGTAATTGTAAGATATTTTTTCATTTTATTCAAATGTTAATGAGTGTTACTAAAAGGTTTAAAACATAGAATTGTGTTCGCTCCGAAAAGCATCTTTTTGCCAAATTATGCGTTGGATACAAATTTTAAAATTCTCATTTACAATAAGTAAACTACATTTCCAATATTTGTATCCACCTTTATTTTGGCAAAAATACACCTACCAAAGCGAACTCAAAGTTAAATATTCTTTTTTTTTAGAAAAAAATATTCACAAAAAAAATATTGAATAGGGGTTTTTTATTTCTTGGTTGTCTTAAAAGTGAATTAAGGAATTACCTTAAATCCGCAAGTCTTTTTATAAGTAATTGAATTTAATCATTAAAACATATTTTATTTCATCTAAACAGGTGAAACAAAATGGATACAAATACTTAAAAATAAAAGGATTACAAAAAGACCTTCGGTTTTAAGGAATTAATAAATAAAAAAATCATATAACTAATCTAAAAACTCAAAAAAATGAAAAATTTAACACTAACATTAATCGCAACTTTAATGATTTTTAGTTTTGCATTTTCGCAAACAACAAATCAAACAACAAGTCAAACAACACAGAAAAAAACTCGTCCCGCACAAGTTACATTCTTTTATCCAATAGGAACTAATGGAATAACTTCTTATAATTATTCTAACAACGTTTCGTTAAACTGGCTTTTTGGATTAAACGGAGGAGTAGAAGGAATTGAACTTGCAGGTCTTTTTAACATAAATAATGGAGATGTTACAGGTTTGCAGGCAAGTGGATTGTTTAATATTACAAAAGGAAATACAGCAGGATTGCAAACTGCAGGTTTATTTAATGCCAACATGGGTAATGCAGCATCTTTGCAAACATCTGGGATTTTCAACTTTAATTTGGGAGAGCTTGAGGGTATTCAAACATCTGGGATTTTTAACTCAAACATAGGAAATACACAGGGTATTCAGGTTTCGGGAATTTTAAATTCAAATGTAGGTGAAATGCAAGGCATTCAGGGAAGTGGAATTTTAAATTCAAATGTAGGTGAAATGCAAGGTATTCAGGGAAGTGGGATTTTAAATGTAAACGTAGGACAACTTACTGGTGGGCAAATATCGGGCATTCTTAATGTTGTAACAGATTCATTAACAGGTTTTCAGATAGGACTAGTAAACTATGCTACGCAATCGGAAGGCGTGCAGGTAGGGCTTGTAAATATTTCGGCAAAAAAATCGGAAAATCTACTTCCTATTGGGCTAATTAATATTGTTAACGGAGGTTTGCAAGAACTGGAAATCTCGGGTGGCGATGCTATGTATGCTAACTTAAATTTTAAACTCGGTGTGCCAAAATTTTATACAATTTTTAAGGCTGGATATACTTCTTTTAATGGAGAGCCTATTTTATCAAGTGGTATTGGAGTTGGTTCGGAGTTTAATATAAAAAATAATCATAAAATAAATATAGATTTATCTTCTAACACTCTGTCTGACCTTAATTTTGAAACATACAATTTTAACGATCTTAACAAGTTAGATGTAAATTATAAATACGCATTAACAAAAAACTTTTCTGTTTTTGCAGGTCCTTCTTTTAATATTTTAATATCTCAAAGCGAAAATACAATATTGAATCCGCCATATACAATTCATAAAAAAACATACAATAACACAGATTTTAGTTCTTGGGTAGGATTAAATATAGGAACTTCTGTAAGACTGTAAATCAAACGGGGCTTTTTGGTAGTTGGCTTTTAGCTTTTGGCTTCGCAAAGCGATAAAAAATAAGCCAATAGCCACATGCATGAGATGTTACACACTCTAATTTTTTTCGCTTTGCGAAGCCAAAAGCCAAAAACTAAAAGCCCCCAATATGTTACACACTCAAATAATATAAATAAAATTTTAACTTTTAAAAATTCAAAAAAATGAAAAAATCAATTAATTTAGTAATGGTAATGGCTTTATTGAGCTTATTTTTTGTAAGTTGTCAAAAAGATTTTATTGCAATAAAGGGAGAAGGAAAAGTTGTAACACAACAAATAGATGTTACAGAGTTTGACGTGGCAGAACTCACAGGTGCTTTTGATGTAGAAATTTCTTATGGAGATAATTACGAAATGGTTGCAGAAGGACAACAAAACATAATAGACCGTTTGAAGCTTGATAATGATGGAGAAAATTTGTGCATAAAATTAGAGAGAGGAAATTACAGAGATTATATTCTTAAAATATATCTTACAGTTCCTGATATTGAAGGAGTTAAATTGTCTGGTTCGGGAGATATTGTTATGAATAAATTTACAAATCTTGATAATTTGACTTTAACAATTAGAGGAAGTGGCAATATCACATCTACGGACTATATAACTACTCAAACAACTAATTTTGAAATATCTGGTTCGGGAGATGTAGATTTTTTAAGTGAAAGTGAGAAGATTTATACCGAAATTAGTGGTTCTGGCGATGTAAAATTAGTAGGCACAACAAATTCTAATGATATTACTATTTCTGGTTCAGGAGAGTTCAATTGTTTTGACCTTGCGACCGAACAAACGACTATAAACTGTTCGGGTTCAGGAGATTGTGAAGTTACAGCTTCAGCAATTTTAAGCATTTCAATAAGTGGTAGTGGTAATATTTATTACAAAGGCAGTCCTGAAATTGATACAAATATATCTGGTTCTGGCAATATTATTAGTGCAAACTAAAAATTTTCGGCGTTTTTCATATTAATCAAAAGTAGTTTACACTTTTTTTATTTGTTTATAAAATAAAAAAAACAATAACAATCTAAATTTCAACTCATTAGCATAGGGTTTAAAACCCTACGCTAATGAGTTGAAATTTAGAAAGTGTAAAGTAGATATGAAAAACGCCTAATTTACTACATTTTCTAAAAAACCTTCTTTTGCATTTTTTTCCCAATTAAAGAACATATCTTTAAGGTCGCCAGAAAGAACCTCTTCATAAGTTTTATTTTTTGCTTTTTTAAAAGATTCTCCATCTTCGTCTTCTCCTACTTTTTTTAAGGCATCAATTATTACACCGTCATTTACATATATTCTTGCTTCTTCTACTGGCTCACCATCGTATTCTAATTCATTAAATACAAAAAATAAATTTTCATCTTTATCGTAATAATAACTTGTTTTCCCCCAATAACCTTCATCTCCCGACTCTTCAATAAGTTTTACGAGTTTTCCGTCACTAAAATAAGCGTCCCATTCTAGATAAACATAATATTGAAATTCTTCGTCTCCTTTCGCTCCCTCGTATGTGGCTTCTTTAAATTCATAATTTGAAATATTACCTTCTATTTTAGAAAACTCATCTTTTATAAGTTGAATTTTATCTTCCTTTGTTAGCTCTCTGGGAGTATTATCAACTACCACTTTTTCTTCCTCTGTGTTACTATCCGACTTATTATTAACGTTTTCTGTATTATTGCCGCCGCAAGAGGCTAATAAGATACCAAAAAAGATTGCTAATAACATTAATTGTGTTTGTTTAATTTTTTTCATGGTTTTTACAATAATTAAGTTAGTATTTTATTTAAAATAAAAATCCGCTATTTTGCCGAACAAAACAACGGATTCTTTGTTTTTTTGATATTGATTTAGATTTTAAATCCAACAAGAGTAACGTCGTCCATTTGTGAATATTCTCTACCTTTCCATTTTTTAAATGTATTAATTACATTTTCTTTTTGTTTGTCAAAAGACAGTTTATGGTTATCGTATAACATTTGTCTGAAAGGCTTTGCCATAAATTTTCGTCCATGTTTTCCACCAAATTGGTCTTGGTAACCATCTGAATACATGTAAACACAGGTTGGAACAGATACATCAATTGTGTGTCCTGTAAAGTGTCGTTCTTTTTCTTTCTGAAGTCCACCAATTGACGCAAGGTCTCCATTTATTCTATACATTTCTTCGTTTTGAATATAGACTATTGGATTTTTTGCACCAGCAAATTTCAATGTTTCATTTTTTCTGTCCACCACACAAATACTCATATCCATACCGTCGTTGTTATCGGTTTCGTGCTGTTGTAGGGTGTGCCTGATAACTTTATGTAGTTCGTAAAGTATTTGTTCTGGTTCGTAAATTTTTTGCACACCAATTATCTGATTCAAATAAGCATCTCCAAGCATACTCATGAATGCTCCAGGAACACCGTGTCCGGTGCAATCTACCACCGAAAAAACAATTTTCTTTTCTTCGTCTGGAATTCTTTTCTGAAATAAAGAAGGTCTCTTACTATCTCCTACTTCATTTAGCCAAAAGAAGTCTCCACTAACCGATTCTTTGGGACGATAGAATACAAAATAATCGTCAAAATGTTTGTTAAGAACAGATTCTGTTGGCAACATTGCTTTCTGTATTCTACTTGCATATTTTATGCTTGATGTAATTTTTGTTGTTTTTTTCAATAACTGATCTTTTTGTTTGAGTATTGAGCGTGTAGCTTTTTCGAGAATTTTGGCTTGCGATTCTATTTCTTTCTTTTGAAAATTAATTTTATCGTATTGTTTTTGTAATAAACTGTTTTGTTTTTTCTGCTTCTTGCTTGAATAAAAGAAATACACCGTAAATGCGACAAAAACAATTATTAACAAAATAGCAATATATGCAAGTTGTCTATTACTTCTTAATTGTTTGGATTTCATCTTATCTGCTTCTTCAAGTAGTGCAATTTCTTTTTGTTTTTCTTCATTTTGAGATAAAACTATTACTTGTGCAAATCCTTCTTTTGTATTTTGCTCATAAAAAAAATCTTTCTCTTCATTATATAAAATCATAAAAAACAATGCTTTATCTGTATTTCCTTTTTGTTCATAAATTTTAGAAATATATTTGTAAGCAAATTGTTTTTGAATAGATAAACTATTTATTTTTGCAATTTCTAATGCTTTATTAAAATTAGTTAAAGCAGTTGTTAAATTATCATGAATAAATTCATTTTCGCCTAATCTGTTGTAACATTCAGACATTTTATGATTTGCAAGCTTTTTTTCATAAATATTTAAGGCATTTTTTAGATTATTTTTTGCCTCATCGTAATTCTCATCTTCAATATATGTTTCGCCTTTTGCCAAAAATATATTTGCAAGTTTAGTCTGGTTGTTCGTTTTTTCGTATTCAGTATATGCTTTGGAATAATATTTTAGAGCACTATCTGGTTCAAATTCATTTTGATATAATTTTGCAATGGTAAAATATGTTTCAGCTTTTACTTCGGCTTTTTGATTTTCGCAATAAGGAATATTTTTATACAAAATGAAATATGCTGTATCTACCTTGTAATTAAGAGCATATACTCCTGCTATTTTATTTTTCACGAGAATAATTCCTGTTGTATCCTTAATTTCAGAAAATATTTTATATGCTTCATTAAACTTATCTATAGCAATTTTTGTAACTCCAAGTGCAGAATAAATTTTTCCTAAATTAAATATTGAATATGCTATTTCTTCTTGTGTTCCATGTTTTTTATAATACTCTTTCACTTCGCCATAAGATTTCATTGCTACATGCAGTTTATTTTGCTCAAAATAAATATCACCTAATCTTTTCTGCCAAATTATTGACTCTATTGAATTAGAATCTGCAATAGCAACAGCCTGTCCAATAAACTGTGTAGCTTGCATTGGATTAGATTCGCATGTTAAATTATACAACTCTTCTAATATTTTTAAATTATTTTCAGATTCGCTTTCTTTTTGCATATTTGCAAAAAATATATTTTGTAGGCTGTCTATTTTTGCCTGCTGGGCAAAAGTGGTGCTACTTAATATAGCAAGAAAAATAATTGTATGAAAAATTTTTTTTAAAGTCATTATATTTATTATTTCCGTGTGTAACATATTGGGGGCTTTTGGTAGTTGGCTTTTGGTAGTTGGCTTTTAGC
>JAOZQN010000096.1:0-6630 GCA_029932195.1 Bacteroidales bacterium
CTTACTTATAGCAAATTACAACACAGAAGCCTTATTCCGTTCAAATACTAATTACAGAAATATAAGACTATAACTTAGAATTACTGGTATTGTTTCTAACAAAAAACCTTAGTATTTTGTTGGCAATTCCAAGTTAAAGCTAATTCTTTTTTGTAAAAATAAAGAATTAAAGACTTATCATTTTTTTATAAATAAGAACATTTTTTTTTATTGATTCTTTTATTGGTCTAAATTGATAATCAATAGCTTCATGTATTTTCTGGCTTGAATATTTTTCTACACTTGCAGCTGATTTTACTACATCTTTGGTTATTACTGGTGGTTTGCGAGTAAAAATAGTTTTTATTTTTTCAAAACGCCAAGCCATGCCAAGCATAAATTTATTTGCATGATATTTTGGTCTTTTCTTCTCAAATTCATCTGCAATTTGATTTACTATTTCACGAAAAGAAATATTTTCGGAACTTACAATAAATCTTTGGTTGGTGATATTTTTGCTCATTAAAATTATTGCAATATTTACAACATCATGAACATCAACATAGCCAGTTACTCCATTTGTATAAAAGCTTAAGCCTTTTTCAATATTATAAAAAATACTTGTGCTACCTTCTGTTTTGTTTGGCGATATTCCCAGAATAATTGGCGGATTTAAAATTATCATATTCAATCCCTCTTCGGAGGCTCTCCAAACTTCCAACTCCGACATATATTTACTTTGCTGATAGCCTGTATAATGAACATCTGGATTTCGCACAGATTTTTCGGTAACTGGGTTGTTCGTTTCTTGCCCAAGAGCGGCAATTGAACTTATATGACAGAATTTCTTAATATTTCTTTTGAGAGAAGCATTTACAAGGTTTGCTGTGCCTTCTGTATTGTTATCAATAATTTTTTGTCGGTCGGCAGGGTTGAATGATATTATTGCTGCTGCATGATATACTTCATCAATATTTTCGAGGGCATCGTGTATTGAATGATAATCAAGAATATCGGCATCCACCCATTCTATTTTATCAAAAAGAGATTGTGCTTCTGATTTTGAGCTATAAAATTGGAATGTTTTTAAGGTGTTTTCAATTTTACTATTTTTGCGTTTTATTGCTCTTATTTTATTTTCGGTCTGTAATAGCCTGTAAGCTAGGTGAGAGCCAAGCATTCCTGTTGCTCCTGTAATTAATTTCATTTGGTTGTTGGTTGTTGGTTGGTTGTTGTTGTTAGTTGTTAGTTGTTGGTTGTTAGTTGTTGGTTGTTAAACAACGCTTTGCGTAACCAATAACCAACAACCAATAACCAACAACCAACAACCAATAACAATTATTTTAATCATCAATAAAAACTTCTTTTAAATTAATGAGAAGTTCTTTGTTAAAAATATTAACAGGAACTTCTGTGTCGTTGGGATAGGTTCTTATAAATTGATATTTTCCATTTCTATCTAACAGAAAAACTGTTACAGTTTCTTCGGCAGGACGGACTATCCAATATTCTCGGACTCCGTGTTGTTCGTAAAGTTTAAATTTTATGTCGGTATCTCTTTTGGCTGTGCTTTTTGATAATATTTCTATTATCATATCTGGTGCTCCGATGCAACCGAGACGGTCTAATTTTTTTTTATCACAAATTATTGAAATGTCTGGTTGCACAACGGTATAAATTTTATCGTCGTCTTTTTCTCCGTTTTTAGGAAGACGAACATCAAAAGGTGCATGGTAGATTTTGCAGTTTTGCTTTCGTGTGTAGTTTTTTATTGCCCAAAAAATCTCACCAGATAATTCTTGGTGTTTTCGGACTGGTGCGGCAAATATATTTACAAAACCGTTTATTAATTCTCTTCGTTTATTGTCGAACCAAGTGCGATAATCGGCAAATGTATAGGTCTGGTTTAGATTGAGCTGTATTGTTGTTTCCATAATTTTTAGTCTTTATTTATAGATTTTATTTTCTCCACCATTCTATTAGATTTATTTTTTCTTATATCTAATTTTATTGAAGAGTAAACACGGTTTGAGTGTGGTTCTAATATTTTATATGATTTTTCTACAAGTTCTAATGCTTCTGCAAGTGTCTCTGTTTCAATAATGCTACCCATTGGTGTAAGCTGATAACTTTCGTTGGAGTTTTTCAACATTTTAACAACCTCTCTAACATATTTGCTCACACTTTCGCCTTTATCGGTAGGAAACATTGCAAATTCTAATATTACTGACATAAGTGGTGAGTTTAAAGTTATCGTGTTGTTAGTTACGAGAATTTATTGAAAATACTGAACTATTTATAAAAAACAATTGCCAAATATATAAAAATATTTGGCAATTGTGGTATTCTTTTGAAAATTGTCTTATTGTTGATTTTTAAGAATACCAACAATAAAACAATTTTAACAAAAATAATTATTTTACAATAACTATTTTTTGAGTTTCTACGTTTGTTCCGTTTAAAACTTTTACAAAGTAAGTTCCTTCGCTAAGTCCTGATATGTTAATAGTTTGGTTATTACTAATATTGTTTTCAGAAATAACAACTTTACCAAGTAGGTTATAAATTTCAACATTTGAATTTTCTGCATTATAAATATTTACAGATTCTTTTGCTGGATTAGGATAAATACTGATATTAGAATCAAAATTTGTAATAGAAACAGGAGCCTCTCCTTCTGTTGAATTTGCAGACTGGTAAACTTCTTTTGTTGCATTATTTTGAACAAAAACAACAACAGCTAAGTCTGAGTATTCTTCAATAAATGTTCCCATTAGAGTTGAAGTTATTTCATAAGTAACAGGAGTTCCTGCAGTTAAATCTACAGATGTTCCTCCTGGATCTGGAACCATTTTCATCATTACATTGTGCCACTCAGTTTCTCCGTTGTTCCCTACATTTCCTGTTGTCATATTTTCTATAACAGCAGCTTGTAGAGTTGCTCCTGTATAATCCGTAGAAGCAGTAATTGTTACTTGAATATTCACCTCTTCATCATCTTCACTTATTTGGTGGTATGCATTAATTTCCATATCTGTTACTTGAATTTTGTTGTCTTCGTAATACGCTTGCATTACAGCAGTTCCCTGTGTAAGAACACTTCCATTATCAACATCTCCTGCATCTAAGAATAAAGCAGGAACACCACTAACTTGATAAAAATCTTTTCTTGCTCCACCTTCCGAAGTGTAATATGGATCTCCTGGAGCTGGCCAATTCATTTGGTATTTAATAAGAGTATATTCTTCTGTTGTTAATGCTCCAAAAAAGCCATCTAATGTTCCTGCATTAACAGAAGCACAAGGTGCACATGTAGAACTAGTAAACTCTTCAAAAAGAGTTTGTTTTAAGATATAGTTATTATTAACATTAATATCTCGTGAATCGGTATTGTTATCTAACTCTGTTTCACCACCTCCATTAACGTTGGCAATTGTTACGTTTATTGGAAATGTTCCATCTGTATCAAAAGTAAAAGGTACATCGTGAGTAAAGTCATAAGCAGTACCAAAAGCAATATCTACACCTGTTACACTGTAAACTGCACTTTCTGCTCCTCCATCAATATTATATGTTACATCAAAGGACGTAATATTATCTCCACCTACATTTGTTAATGTTCCTGTAATATCAATATCATCATACAGGCTGTAAAGAGGAGTTGTAATTCCTGTTAATTCAGCATCAAGAGCAACAACATCATAAATTAAAATGTTATCAATTTGTGTTTGAGCTCCATTATCTCCAAGGTAATGTATTGCAAACATAATATCACTTCCTGCATAAGCTGATAAATCAATAGTTGCTGTATAAAAAGTGAAATTTTCGTAAGGCCAAGGTAATCCTGATGCTTCTACTTCTGTTTGGTTATCTTCATGCCATAACTCATCAGTCCAAGTAGTTCCACCATCAGTAGAAACTTTTATAGTAACGTCGGCTCCATCATTAGGATCAACAAGCCAATAATAACTTGTAAAGAAATCCCAACTCATTTTTGTTACACCTGCCGGAATAGATATTGTTGATGATTTTAACCATTGGTCACTCATTGTTCCTACGGGTTCTTCATATTGTATTTCTGCTATTCCTGCCGCATCGTGCCAAAGTCCAATTCCTGTAGCTGTGTTTGTTGCACCAGATTCAACTGTCATATTTGCTGGAGGCCAAGAAGAAAAATCCTCTGAAAAAATTGTTGATTTTACTCCAACAGTTGTTTTCGTTTTATTAAAAACTTGTTCTGCTACTTTCTCGCTTTGCCCAAAAGCAACTGCTACAATCATCATTACTAAAAATAAAGATAAAATCTTTTTCATAATAAAATAAAATTTAGAGATTAATAAATAAAATTATGTCTTTAATAGACAATGCAAAGATACAATAAGATAATATAGTTGCAAAAAAAGTCCCGAAATTTTTTAAAAAAAACGGGATTTTTTTAAGTCATCTGTTATTAGGAATTCCCTGATAACTGCTCACTAAAGATTGATATGTTATTCTGGAATATTAATTTCTACTGGCACGGTTGGTTTTGTGTCAAAGTCATAGTTTTGAATATGCTCATAAATATTAGATTGCTCACCAGCTTCTTGTTTTGAAGTAATACTGATAGAAGCTACAAGGCTAAAGAATAGCAATGCTATTGCGAGTCCCCAAGTTGCTTTCTCTAAGAATTTATTTGTTTGGGCTACTCCACCAAATTGGTTGCCACCACCTCCACCAAAGCTTGATGATAGTCCACCACCTTTAGAATTTTGAACTAATACTACAAGTATTAAAATTATTGCTATTATTAGGATAAAAATTACTGCTATAAAATACATTTTGTTTTGTTTTTTTAGTTATAATTATTGTTTAATTGTTTAATTATTTTATTATTTCAAAAACACCATCTTCTTTGAGTGAATTTTCTAAATTAAGTATTATGTTATCAATAATATTGATATCGTAATTCCATTTTTTTATTAGCCAAGGTTCATTTGGTATTGCTTCTATTATTTGTTTGTTCTTTGTGAGTATCCAAAAGACTTTTTTAACTCCGAAGTTAAACAATTTTTCTGTTTTTACTTGATAATAATCCATTACATTGTCAAAATCATTTAAGTCTGCTTTTGTGTCTATTTCAATTATTATTTGTGGTGGAATTTCTATATATGTTCCATGTATTCCTCGTTTTATTATTTTTTCTTTTTCAAAAATAGAAATATCTGCTGCAAGATTGTTTTTTTTGTTAAGGTGTAATCCTATTTCATTTGAAAGGATTTTATATTTTTTTAAATTTATATTTTTATACAACAATTGCAATATTAAATCTATAATAATTGCTTGCATATCAGAACACCCCATAATTTCTTCTATTTGTTTTTGTTGTTTAATAACTTCATTATATCCTTTGTAATAAACAGGTCTTCCATTTATTTTTTCATAAACAAGTTCGTCTGGAATACGAGGTGTAATATATTTTTGAGTTAGTTTAGTTATTGTCTCTTCCATAATTCTATTTCTTATCAATATTTTTCATCTCTTCTATTTTTTTAATTTGGTCTGCAAAGTAAGTATTTTTTTGTGGATTTGTCAAAATTAATTTCCGATAAATTTCTATTGCCTTATCAAAATGTTTTTGATTTACATAAATATCTGCCATTGTTTCAGTCAAATATTCTTCTTCTTTTATACTATTTTGCGACATGTCGCCTTCCATTACAACGTCTTTAATTGGCTTAATTTTAGGTTTTTCATCTATAAATTTATTTACTAAATCAATATTTGATGGTGTATTTATTTGTTGTTTCTTCTTCCTGTTTTTTATTCTATTTAGAATATCATCTGCAGCAGTTTTTTTTACTTCTGGAGTCTTTTTTTCTACTTCTTTTTTTACCTCAGGAATAATCTTCTCTTCTTTTTTAACAACTTCTTTTTCTTTTTTTACTTCTGGTATCTTTTTTTCTACTTCTTTTTTCACCTCAGAAACAATCTTCTCTTCTTTTTTTACTTCTGGTATCTTTTTTTCTACTTCTTTTTTCACCTCAGGAACAATCTTCTCTTCTTTTTTAACAACTTCTTTTTCTTTTTCTGCTTCTGGTTTCTTTTTTTCTACTTCTTTTTTTACCTCAGGAACAATCTTCTCTTCTTTTTTAACAATTTCTTTTTGTTTTTCTGCTTCTGGTTTCTTTTTTTCTACTTCTTTTTTCACCTCAGGAACAATCTTCTCTTCTTTTTTAACAACTTCTTTTTGTTTTTCTGCTTCTGGTTTCTTTTTTTCTACTTCTTTTTTAACCTCAGGAACAATCTTCTCTTCTTTTTTAACTTTAACCTTTTCTTTTATTCTTTTTTCTTTCCCTTTTATAACATTAACTTTCTTAGACTCTCTCTTATATATTTCAGCAGCTTTTTTCTTTTGTCTTTTTAACTCTTCTATTTTTTTGAATATATCATTTGTAACAGAATTTTTTAATTCTTTTTCACCTTCTTTCTTTTCCTCTTTTTTATTTTTGTCTGTGTAATTCTTTTTTTTATCTTCAAAAAAGTCCTCTACCAAAGATGTATGATGTTCTTTCTGTCTTTCAAAAGTAGAAATTTTTTCGTTTTCCGATAATTCCTTTTTCTTTTTACCATCAAACTTTTCTATTTTTTCATTTTTTTTCTTTTCCTGTA
>JAOZQN010000096.1:6730-14973 GCA_029932195.1 Bacteroidales bacterium
TTTTTCTTTTTACCATCAAACTTTTCTATTTTTTCATTTTTTTTCTTTTCCTGTAATTCTTTTTTCTTTGCTTCTTTCTCTTTATTTTCAAACTCCTTTTTCAGGTCTGATTTTATTTTTTCTTTTTCCAGTAATTCTTTTTTCTTAGCCTTTTTCTCTTTATTTTCAAGTTTTTCTTTTAAATCTGACTTTATTTTTTCTTTTTCCTGTAACTCTTTTTTCTTTGCTTCCCTCTCTTTATTTTCAAGTTCCTCTTTTAAATCTGACTTTATTTTTTCTTTTTCCAATAATTCTTTTTTCTTTGCTTCCTTCTCTTTATTTTCAGCTTCTTTTTTTAGGTCTGACTTTATTTTTTCTTTTTCCTGTAATTCTTTTTTCTTTTTATTAAAAGAAATTACTTTTGTTGAAACTACCTTGTCTTCCTTCTTTTCTACATTTAACTCCTCGGATTTATCTACAACCTCATCTTTTGGCGGATATTTATATAATAAATTAAATAAAATAGATCTATCCGTTACAAAAATAGCTTTTTGATCTAACTCCTCTTTCAATTGTTTTGGAGATGTTTTTTGCAAATTTTTTAAATACAATAAATTAGCCACTTCAAAAAATGGATATTTTTTAAGTATTTTTTCAAAATTAGCTAAACTATTCTTATCTAATCTATCTAAATTATGTATGTAATTATTAATTCGTTGAGCGTTCATATTTTTAGAATGAGTTAGTGAGGGAGAGGGGGAGGCAGAAAGAGAGGAGTTAGGAGGAAGGAAATAGGAGTTTGAAATTAGTAAGTTCATAAGATAAATAAGTAAGTTTTGTTACTTTAACTTACTATACCTAATTCACATCTTAATTCATTCCACCTTAATTCACTCCATCTTAACTTAATCCACCCCTAACCTACTCCACCCTAATCTCCTAATGTGCTACCAATTAACTACGGCAGCATTAAAAATGTCTTCTATAAGTTTTTCTATTATTTTTTCTACCAATTCTGATTCTACATCAGATAGGTTTTTAGAACTTTCGTAGTCTTCATACCACGAAAAAGTTCGGTCAAAATCGTATTTATGTTCTGTTTCGTTTACAAATTTCACTTTAACAGTAATAGTCAGCCTGTTAGAAGCTGCAACTTCGCCAGCTTTAATATCCATTGGCTTTGTTTCGTAGCCAACAATTTTACCTTCAAACGACATATCACCATTTCTATTCACCAGAACCAAAGGCGACTGGGAAACAAATTTATCCTTCAACTCCTCTGTAAATGCCTGACTTAAATTAGGATTTATTATTGGAGCTACGTTGTCAAAAAAACCAATTGTAATCGTTTCTGCTGTTCCGTAAGTTGCTCCACTAAATGAATATATCCCACAATTAGAAAATAGTAAACTTAAAATTACAAAAGTAATAATATTTTTTTTAATTCGCAAAATCATTTCAATAGATGTTAGTTATTGGTTGTTGGTTGTTGGTTGTTTATTATTGTATATAGACTGATTTAGAATAATTTACACTGCAAAACAACAACAGCTAACAAATAAAATTTAATCATTATATCCGTATTCTTTTAATTTTCTATACAAAGTCCGTTCCGAAATTCCAAGTTCCTCGGAAGCTTGTTTACGTTTATTTTCATGTTTTTCGAGAGCTTTAAATATTAATTCTTTTTCTTTATCAGCAAGAGACAAATTTTCTTCAATTACTTCTTCGGTATCTTGGATATTGTTACTATCGTTAACATCTTTATTTTCATTAAAATTATTATTGCTATAATTTTCTACATTATTAATATTATCAAAAGTTTTATCAGGATATTGAGTTTCTATAACCTGTTTTTGATGTTCTGTTAAATTGTTATTTGTATTTTTTGTTGCAATAAGCTCTTTAACAACCTTTTTTAATTCGTTCATATCACTTTTCATATCAAAAAGAATTTTGTATAAAATTTCTCTTTCCGAGGAAAAAGTTTTTGCATCAATACCATCGCCACCACTATAAATAACGGGTAATTTATTTGTGTTGTATTCTGGCAAATATTTTTTCAATATTTTAGCAGTAATTTGTCTTTCCTCTTCAATAATACAAATTTGTTCGGTAATATTTTTTAGTTGCCTCACATTTCCAGACCATCTATAATTACTCAAGATATTCTGAGCCTCAGTATCTAATCTTACAGCTGGCATTTTATATTTTTCGGAAAAATCTGCAACAAATTTTCTGAAAAGCAAATAAATATCATCTCCACGTTCTCGCAATGCCGGCATACTAATTGGCACAGTATTAAGACGATAATACAAATCTTCTCTGAATTTTCCAGATTGAATTGCCTCAATAATATTGATATTTGTGGCAGCAATAACTCTCACATTTGTCTTTTGAACTTTTGACGAACCCACCTTTATATATTCTCCACTTTCCAAAACCCTTAGCAGACGAACTTGCGTAGAAAGTGGCAACTCCCCTACTTCATCAAGAAAAATAGTTCCGTTATTGGCTACATCAAAATATCCCTTTCTACTTTCATGAGCACCTGTAAATGAGCCTTTTTCGTGTCCAAAAAGTTCGGAGTCAATAGTTCCTTCGGGAATTGCTCCGCAGTTTACGGCAATGTAGGAATTATGTTTTCTTGCACTCAATTGGTGTATAATTTGCGGAAAAAACTCTTTTCCTGTTCCACTTTCACCAGTAATTAGCACAGAAAGGTCGGTTTCTGCCACTTGTATAGCAATTTCCAGTCCCTGATTGAGTTTATAAGAATTTCCTATTATTCCAAATCGTTGTTTTATATTTTGACTATTCATTTTTCTATTTTAGTTATTTAATTCTATATCTATTCCCAATCGGTTCGCATTTGTTTTTGAATTGTTAAAGCATTTTCCTCCATAGAAATAGCACCACAATATTTGAATGTATTAATATTTTTCGTTGGAATATCAATTATATCAAATTGTTTTATCCTCTCTATTTTTTCTGTAATTATATGATATAAATTGATTAAATCAAGATATTCATTTTTGGAAATTGTAATTGTTTCCATTTTATTTTAATTTATAAGTTTTTACAATGCTATTTTACCTGCCAATTTATTTACCGATGAAACTGCTATTCCATTTTTCCAAACTTCATATTCACTCAAATCAATATCGTCGTTCCAAACAACACCGTAGCCGTTCTCTTCTTTTTTTGCTTGGCTAAATAAACTCTCATTTTTCAATAATAAAAATGCTGGCTCATTCAATAAATTTTCTAATGGATATATTTTTATCTCTCCATTTTCAAAAATTATAAATAGTTTAAAATCTTTTAACGGCTCAACGTATTTAATTTTTGGATATTCCATAATTTCATGTTTTAATTTATTTTTGCTATCTTTTGTGTTTCCCACATTAATTTTAATTCTTTTTGTTTTTCAGATGCCCATTTTATTACTTCTTTTTGGTCTTTATTTGATAAATTTCCTTTAAACATTTTCAGGTTATCTATTTCAAAAAGTCCTGTTTTTTCATTATTTGTTGCATGAAAATGTGGTGGTGGATGGTCTTTATAAAACATTCGTATTATAATTCCTTTATTTCTTGTCAGTATTGGCATTTTATTATCAAATATTTAGCAACAACTATTTTAATTGTTATAATTCTTGTAAGTGAATATACATTTATACTAAATTAGGTTAAAATCTTTACTTTTTGTATTTTGCAATTAAGTAATACACAACCTAATAAGCAAATAAACTAATAAACCTTTTTTAGTATAGCAACCCACAAAGATACAAAAAATTTATAAAAGAATTAAATTTTAATTATTTTAAATTCTACACGTCGGTTTTTGAGGTGTTCGTTTTCGCTGTCATTTTTGTGAATTGTTTTTGTGCCTCCGTATCCATTACCAGTAATTCGGCTTCCATTTATACCTTTTTTAACCATATAATCCTTGACAGACTCTACTCTTTCGTTGGACAGTTTTAACAATAATTCAGCATTTCCTCTGTTGTCGGTGTGTCCCATGAGTTCTATTTGCATTGATGGATTTTCTTTCATCAATTTTACTATCCTATCTAACTCGGCATTTGATTCTTTTAATAAACTAGCAGAGCCTCGCTCAAAAAATACATTTTTGAGTGTTACAACCTCTCCTACTTTTACTTTAAATAAATATAAGTTTTTTTCTATTTCTTTGTAGCCCTTATTTATTTTTAAATCAATATTCTCATTTTGAGCTATATAATTGTCAGATTCCGCTCTAAAAGCATATTTTTTTCCGTAAGGTAAAGTAATTTTATACTCCCCCGTTTTCGGATTAGATTCTGCAATTCCAACTTCTTTGCCAGTAGCAAGGTCTTCATATGTGATTTTTGCACCAATTGGTCGTTTGCTATCTTTGTCGTAAACCTTTCCGTAAATCAGAGCAACCGGGTCTGGTTGAAGTTCTTTGTCAAGCTCCAATTTGTAAATATCTTCGCCACCATACGAACCAGCTGTGGAGACAAAATATGCAAAATCACCTTTTGCCGAAATAGACAAGTAAGTATCCCAGTCCCAGGTATTTATATTGCCACCTAAATTTTTAGGTTTGCTCCATCTTAGCCAACTTTCGTCTAATCTTTTACTTGTAAAAATATCTGCACTTCCGAACCCATGATGCCCATACGAACTGAAATACAGAGTTTTATTATCCGACGCAATAAAAGGTGTTCCGTCTTGTGCAAAAGTATTTAGCACTGGTCCCATGTTTTTTGGCTCGCTGTAAGTCCCATCGTTTTGTAAAAAACTGACATACAAATCCATATCTCCATAAGTATCTTTTCGTTCAATTGACATTAGAATAACTTTTTGGTCGTTGGAAAGGCTGTAAGTTTCGTATTCGTGTGAGTTGTAGAAGTTCCTGATTTTCACTTCCTTGGGAACAGACCAGCCACTATTTGTTTTGTGAGAAATAGAAATTCCTTGCTCACTTTTGTGGCTACCGTCAGAATTATACAAACCCTCTACAAGTAAAGCATTTCCGTCTGGTGTGCCTGTTATTACTACATTTACTCCACTGTTATTAAGCGGTTTACCAATATTTTTGAGCTTACTCCAACTACTATCTGATTGTAATTCGGAATACCAAATATCGCATTCGTGCCTTATTCCCAAATTCTTAGGGTGATAAATCCTACCAACATAAAGCACTTTGCCGTCTGGCGAAATTATTGGAGCAATTTCGGAATATGGTGAATTTACGTTCAATCCCAAATTCACCTTCTTTTTACCAGACATGATTGTTGTAGCAACATCTATTTTCCGTGAAGTGCTGCTAATCTTGTAGTAATCTATCTCAGCTTTAACGTTTTGTTTAAGCATAAAACCATGAATTTGACCGTAAAAAATCTTAAATTTAGAAGTATAAACTTGTTGATTATTTATATAAAAATTTAGTAGAATACCTTCTTTTTCTACTTTAAGAATATTATATTTCCCAAGTGTGTTAATTTTGTTTGATTTAGTCCAGCCTTTTGTAGAAAAATATTTTCCATTTTTGTATCCGCCAATGCTAAAATATCCATTTGAACTAATAATAAATTCGTAACAATCCTCCCAACCTTTTGATCCCCAAACAATTCCATAGCCCTGATTTTTATAACCATCTACCTGTCTCATCTTAGCTTCTATTTTAAAATTTTTGCGATAGTCTATAAAATTTTGCATACCAAACCACCTCAAAGTCTGAGTCATAGAGCTTTTAATCGTATATTTTCCGTCAGAAATTTCTGCAAAATCAGTTACAGATTGCACCGTTTCCCAGTTATTTGAATTATCGTCAAAAGTCTCATAATAAACAATATCCGAACTTTGCGAAAACAAAGACACACTTATTAATATACTAATTGTTGTAAAAAAAAGTTTTTTCATGTTGAGATATAATATTGGTTTAGATTAAAATTAATATAAAAAAGTTTTTTTATAAAAATTCTAAAGAAGTTATTTTTTTATCAAAAGTGTCATCTATAATATCTACATTGCCTTTGCTATCAATAATTCCTATTACAACTACGCCATCATTATTCCGTAAGGCATTAAATATTATTTCGTTATCGTTATTTACACACATAGTATATATGTCATAATCACTCTGATTGAATATTGGTGTATAGTTTAAGTCAAAATCAAATTTGTATATATTGCTTTTTGTTGCCATATAAAAATGATCAGAAGAATTATCAACATCAACAACACTTTCGTATTCTGGAAAATACGAGTTTATTCTTTCAAATTCTTGTGTCTTTTCGTAATAAATCCAACATTCTCCATAGCCACTACCTTCAGGAATTAATAATACTGCATCTTTTATATCTTGTTTAAAGGGCTCTACAGGATTTAGAGTGAGAGAAATATTGAAAAAATGAATTTATTTCAATTGTATATGTCAGTATTATAGATTGTTATGCTCATAAATTTCATTAATTTTCTTTGTTTTTTTGCTAATCACTAAAAGTCTGACAGTGAGTAGAATACAGATTTTTCTCACTCTAAATCCTGTAGTGCCGTTTAAAGTAATTATTGTTATGTATTCTAAAAACAAACTCATTGTTATTTGATAATACATTTGTGATTGTGAAATCCTCTCCGTTTGTTACAATTTTATCAATATAATTATCTCTAAGTGATTTTTGCCTAAGAATATAGAAGTTGTTGTCTGTTCCTAACCAGGAAGTTACAATATCACCATCTGTATTATTGATTACAGAAAAAACAAAACTAGATGGTGTTCTCAAAGAATATTTGTTGTTATTATAATCTACGTTGAAGTATTTTTGTATTATAAAGTCGTCGTCATTAACAAAAAATAACTCAATATCTTCTGATGCTGCGTGTGTTTCAGCAATAAAAGACTCGTTAAATTTACAGATTTTTGAAGAAAGGAGTAGATAAAAATTATTACTATTACTCTGTATTTCTGTATCATTTTTAAAAGGATTAAGCGATGTTCTAATGTTTGACGATTCGTCCAAAATTTCAATAATCTCTCCTGTTTCTTTTATTACCACATTTATTCTTTCTTTATATTCAGATTCTCCTGCTTCGTTCCATGAATTTCCATTATAGTCTTGAAATAATATAAATGTCTCTTCAATTAACAAATCACTAATTTTAACTCTGCTATCACTTATTGGGTTTTCAAATATTGTAACACCATCTGTATGGATATAAGTAATTTTTTCTATTTTATTATCGTTTGTTATTTTATAAAAATTCTCACCATTATCTCCATTTTTATCAATAGTAAAAATAGCTTTAGCATCAGATATATTTAGCCTTGGGGCAAATATTTCTTTTTTTTCTTCTTCTTTTTTACAACTTGGTAAAATTATTATTATTAATAGAATTATATAAATATTTTTCATTGTTTGTTATTTCATTTCGTTACAAAAACTCTAAAAACATAATACGTTCACCGATCTCTGTGTCAATAATTTTTATATTATTCTCACTATCTACTATTCCTACAACAAATTTATTTTCTGGATACTGTAAAGCACTAAAAATAACATTATTGTCTAAATCTGCACACATAGTATGTATTTTATATTTTCCCTCATCAAGCAATTGTATGTAATCTAAGTTTAAATCAAACTTGTATAAATTATTATCCGTAGCTATGTAAAAATATTCAGAAGAACTACTAACATTAATAATGTTCTCGTAGTTAGGTAATGAAGATTGTAAAATTTCAACTTCTTGTGATATTTCATCAAAGACAAAACAGTCGGCAGGGTTAGATTTATGTATAAATAAAACAGCATCGTTCAATTCTTGTTTAAAAAAATACTCATTGTATATATAGAAAGAGAAATCAATATCAGTTGCTATTTTAATAACTGATATATCACTTTCATTTAACTCAACCCTGTAAATTTCATTGTCCATCAGGGCATAAACATAAAATTTATCATCTGTTCCCATCCAAAAGGCATAAATAAAATCATCAATCTTATCACTTATGGAAACAATTCCTCCCGATGGTTTTCTTATTAAATACTCATCATCAGTTTCTTTATATAATACGTATCCATTTTTATCAATTTTAAACATTGATATTTGTTTACCTGTTGCTGAATATTTTTTTGCATGATTATTAGATTGATTTAACTCATAAATAACATCATTTGTTGCAAAGTAAAATTTATTATTATTATTTTGCAGTATCAAATCACTGAAGTTTCGGAGTTTGTAAATTCTTTATTTAAAGCTCATTATTAATGT
>JAOZQN010000097.1:0-1187 GCA_029932195.1 Bacteroidales bacterium
GCCGTTGGTTGTGTAGTCATCGGTTAAATCAGGAGTTGGGCTAGTGCTGTAACATACGCCTCTTGCGGTTATGCTATACCCATTATCGTTTGTTATATCTCCTCCGCATGTTGCTGTTGTGTAGGCAATATCTGTAACTGTGTTTGTTGTTACAGTAGGTTCTGTTGCATCAAGAGTTGTAAAAGTTTGTTGTGCTCCGTAACTTGTGCCAATATTATTTATTGCATAGGCTCTCACATAATAGGTTGTGTTTGCATCTAAATTTGCTAAACTACTTGTAAATGTGCCTGTTGTGCTTGTGTTGCCAAGTTCTGTTTTGCTTTCCGCTGTTGTTGGGGTTTCTGTTTCGCTCCAACAATGCCCGTGCTGTGTTGCACTGCTTTCTGTTCCAAAATTAACTATTGTGCCATTGGCTGTTGCTGTAAAAGATTCAACGCTTGTTGTTGCTTGGGTGCTTACTGTTGGTGGGGCATCGGTGGCTATTGTAAATGTAGCACTCTCTGCTTTTACTGTTGCATTGTTTACAGATGTTATTACTATTGTGTAAATAGTAGATGCTTGTATAGAAGTGCTTACTGCCCAATTATAAGTTCCTGTGTTTGTTGTGCTTTCTGCAAGGGTTTCTGCTAATGTGCTTCCTTGGTATAGCTCTATTTTTACACTATCGCTTATGTTTGCTGTCCAGTTTATATCATAACTAAACCCAAAGCCTAAAATACTTCCTTCGGTTGGTGTTGTTATTGTAAAACTCAATTGCTCGGTGCTTATCTCTATCTCTTCTCCGTAAATTATTTCTTCTTCTGTTTGCATATAGGGACGTGCATAGTATTTGGTGGCAGGGTTTAAGCCTTTTATACTATTAATAAAATCGCCTAACTCATCTTTTTCGCCAAGGTCTGTTTTATTATTTGCTACTGTTGGGTTTTGGCTTGTGTTCCAACACCAACCATAAGCTGTTGCTTTTTCTGCATCGCCAAAATCCATTATCGTTGCTCCTACTTCGCTTCCCGTAGCATCAATATTGCTAACTTCATTGGTTTTTACCAACGCTACCTTCTCAAACTTTTTGCAGGCATATATAGTTATACTCAATAGTGCTACAAATAATGTTAGTGCTAAAATTGTTTTTTTTGTTTTCATATTTTTTTTGTTTTTGTAAATTGTTTTTTTATTATTTTTTCATGAAA
>JAOZQN010000097.1:1287-14965 GCA_029932195.1 Bacteroidales bacterium
CAAACTGAGACAAACACGTTTCCAAGTGGTGAAAAACCACGTTGGAAAGTGTGTGGGTATTGTTCGCCGTGTTTTTTTTGTTTTCATAGTTGTTTTGTTTTATTTTTTTATGAAACAAACTGAGACAAACACGTTTCCAAGTGGTGAAAAACCACGTTGGAAAGTGTGTGCAGGAAAAACACTTTCCAACCTGCCCTTTTTAGCAGTTGGAAACGTGTAGTTTGCAGTATATGCTCCGTAGCCACAACTTTGCCAAAGTGAAAAAAACTTTGGCAAAGGTATGTTTTTCGTTGTAATTTTTATTGTGCCTTTTTGCCTTTGCCTAAGTTTTTTTACTTTGGAAAAGGTGTTTTTTTCGCAGTGTATTTTACAAACCGAGACAAACACGTTTCCAACTGCCGAAAAGGCAGGTTGGAAAGTGTGTGCTAGAAAAGTGTGTGGGCAAGTTTGCACCCACACACTTTCCAACGTGGTTTTTCACCACTTGGAAACGTGTTTGTCTCCGTGTCCATTCCTGTGAGACAAACACGTTTCCAACTGCCGAAAAAGCAGGTTGGAAAGTGTGTGCTAGAAAAGTGTGTGGGCAAGTTTGCACCCACACACTTTCCAACGTGGTTTTTCACCACTTGGAAACGTGTTTGTCTGTTTGTCTCCGTGTCCATTCCTGTGAGACAAACACGTTTCCAACTGCCGAAAAGGCAGGTTGGAAAGTGTGTGGTAAAAAGTGTGTGGTGAAAAGTTCGTTTTTAAAAATACCATTGTAAATTTAGCATTGGCTTGTTTGCAAAATTGTTGTAGCCAGCTCCTATTCTAAAATTATTATTAGGGCTTATAAATGAGTATTTTTTATCTAAACTGCTTTTTTTTAGGTATAACCACAAATAATCTGTTAACCAAATACCAACAGCTCCAAAAATAAAAACATTAGTAACCGTGCGGTAAGTTAAAGCTCTACTGTAATATTTTGCTCTTAAATCGTAGTCTGTAAGCTCCAAAGTATATTTATTATATGAGCTTTTTGCCATACTATTAAATAAAAAAGCTGTGCCAATTAAACCATATCCCGTATATCCCATTAATTTGTAGTTGTAATCCCTGTCTAATCTATTCAGCCCCATTCCTGGCAATAGAGTAGAAGTTAGCATTAAATTTGTTAGACTTAAATTGCTTAAATCTTCGTGCACATCTACAATAAGTTGCACATCAACATATTCGTTTAACACAATATTGTCTTTTAGCAAATTCCACTCAATAGTTTTTTCGCCTTTGCCGTCTATATTGTTTCCAATATCTCCTGTTACCGAACTAACATTTAGATTATTATAACCCTGTTTAACACTCAGTTCAACATCAAATTGTTCGTTGCTTTTAATATTATCAAATGAATATTTTACAATTAAAATTCCTTCGTCTGTTTCTTCAAGGCTGTTAATATTAACTGTTGCCTTTGTTTGTGCATAATTTTTGATTGTTACAAGTAAAAATACACAAACTAATACTAAAATAAAATAATTCTTTTTCATAGTTTTATTGTTTTAATTTTTTCACAAAAATAAAGAAAAATAATAAGAAATAAAAATAAAAACTCTTTAAGAGTTACACAGTAACCTTAAAGAGTTTTTGGCGTTTTTCATATTAACCAAAAGTAGTTTACACTTTTTTTATTTGTTTATAAAATAAAAAACACAATAATAATCTAAATTTCAACTCATTAGCGTAGGGTTTAAAACCTACGCTAATGAGTTAGAATTTAGAAAGTGTAAAGTAGATATGAAAAACGCCGAGTTTTTATTATTAATTCGTAATTTCAAATTCGTAATTATCTAATATTTTGGTAATCTACCTTTTATGTAAGGAGCTTTTTGTTTTTCAAGCTCTTGTTCTATTTGCTCTATTTGAATTTCTATTGTTTCTAATTTTTTTAGTTCTATTTTAAATTCGGTTCTTACTATTTCGTATTGTTCTGTCATTGTGGCAGTTGGCTGACCTGTGTGGCGATAAAAGCTATACAATAATATCCCTAGTCTTTCGGCTATAGAAGGAACTTGGTTTGCATTTCGCTTACTAATAGACTCATTTCCCTCAAATTTTATTTTTATTAAATTACATTGCTCTTGCACATTTTTTATTTGTGCCAAAAGTTCTTTGTTTTCCATATTCGTTGCATACAAACTCACTTCAAGGCTTTTTAATTTTTCAATAAAATAATTATTTGCGTCATCAGTAGCAAAAACTACTCTTGATAAATCGGATACTTTGGCATAAAATTCAGTTATTATTTTTTGGTCGCCTCTGCTAATCGTGTTATTTTGTAATTGGAGAACGCTAAATTCCTGTTCTGTTCCTATTTGCGAAAGCTCTCCACTAACAAAAAGACTTAATTTAACTTTATACTTTCCCGGAGTAACAGGAAAACTACTATTTCCTGTTTGCAAATTATCTTTAACTTTTGAGATAGGCTCCCATGATGAATATTTCATGTTCCAAGTAACTCTATTTAAGCCAGCTTGCGGATTTTTTTTGAGCTGTCGGACAATATTTCCGTCCATATCGCTTATAGTAAAAAGCAAATATGCTTTCTCCTCCTCATCTTCTTTTTGCAGTTCCGCAAACGACGGATAATCAATATCTTTACCCTCTTTTGCAAGTTCTTTTTCTTTATCCTTTCTTATTTTTTTCAGTGTTTTAGGTTTTTCTTTAAGATAATAGGTAAACACTGCTGCAATGGGTGGATTTTTGGCAGAATATTTATTTGCTCCCTGCCCATAATTTGCAACACTTTCTACAAACATAAGAGCATCAGACACTTGAAACAATGTTCCTTTGCTATCAATAACATCTTTTGTAATTTCTCGCAAAGGAGAATAATCATCTAAAACATAAAAACTTCTACCGAAAGTAGCAAGCACAATATCATCTTCATCTTCCTGAATAGCAATATCTCGCACCATAATTGTGGGCAAACCATTAGAAAATTCTATCCAATTTTCGCCTTCATCAATAGTAAAATAAAACCCAAACTCCGTTCCTGCAAAAAGCAGATTTTTATTTTTATAATCTTGCTCTATTTTATAAACTGTTCCTCGTTCGGGAAGATTTGCAGTAATATTTTTCCAAGTTTTACCTTTATTATCACTTTTGAGAACCATTGGTTTTAGGTTGTTTTGCTTGCGTCCATCAAAAGTTGCATAAACTGTATTTGCCTCATGCTTAGAAGCTGTGAGACAACTAACATAAGTATTTTTTGGCACATCAGGAAATTTGTCAATTTTTGTCCACGTTTTGCCGTCGTCTTCTGTTACTTGAACTAAACCATCGTCTGTTCCTATATAAATCAGTCCTTCGGTAATTGGCGACTCTGTAATTTCAGTAATATTTCCAAAAAGAGAAGTAGATGAGTTTTTTGCAACAGCTTCGGGTGATTGAATTTTTCCCATAACAGGCAAATTATTTCTATCAATTTGTTGTGTTAAATCTGGGCTTATAACTTCCCAAGTGTCGCCTCTGTTATCGCTTTTAAACAGCTTATTTGCAGCAAAATACAAACGAGTATTTGAATGTGAGCTTATAATAAGTGGCGAATTCCAATTCCAACGATACGCCTCATTTTGAGGAGGTTGTGGTTTAATAATTACACTCTCACCCGTAATCTTATCATATCTAACAAGCCAGCCATATTGCGACTGCGAATAAACAATATTAGGATTTTTTGGGTCTATACGAGATTGAAAACCGTCGCCACCTTTCGTGGTAAACCAGTAATCATTAGTTATTCCAGCCTGCGATAATGTGCGAGAAGGTCCGCCAATACTCATATTATCTTGCGTTCCGCCGTAAATATTATAAAATGGTTTTTCGTTGTCCACAGCCACACGATAAAATTGTGTAACGGACAAATTTTCTATATGTCGCCAATCTGCTCCATGATTATAAGTTTCATAAAGTCCTCCATCTGAGCCTATCCAGAAATGATCGGTGTCGTTTGGATCTATCCAAAGGGCGTGGTCATCAACGTGTTTTTTCGCATCGGATAAGTTATTCCAAGTTTTTCCACCATCAAGAGAAACTCCTGTCCAAGTATCCATTGAGAATATTTTATCCGGATTTACTGGGTCTGCATAAAGTCGGTTATAATACTGAGGACTAGTGCTTACACGGTCATTCATTTTTTTCCAAGAAGCTCCTTTATTTGTTGAACGAAAAATCCCTCCGCTCTCTCCTTCGGCTTCAATAACTGCATAAATATTATTTGGTTTTACAGGAGAAATTGTAAGACCAATTCGTCCCATATCGCCAGAAGGCAAGCCCGAACTGGTTTTTTCCCAAGTTTTACCAGCATCGGTAGATTTATAAATTGCAGATTCTTCGCCACCATTAATTAGTGTCCAAACATGTCGTCTTCGCTGATATGCAGCACAATATAACTCATCTGGATTACTGGGATTATAAATAATATCTGTAATTCCAGTATTTTCGGAAACATCAAGAATTTTGTCCCAAGTTTTACCCATATCGGTAGATTTATACAAACCTCTATCGCCTCCATCGCCCCAAAGTGGACCTTGTGCAGCTACGTAAACGTGTGAATTTCGAGGATCAATAACAATTCTACCAATGTGTTCAGATTTTTTTAAGCCCATATTTTCAAACGAATCGCCTCCATCTTTGGATAGGTAAACTCCATCGCCATAGCCAATTGCACGTTGAGAATTATATTCGCCTGTGCCAACCCAAACAATATTTGTATTGCGAGGATCTATCGCAACATCGGAAGTTGAATATGAGCCATAGGTTTCAAAAATAGGTTTCCAAGTTATGCCAGCATTGGAAGTTTTCCATACATTTCCTGACGCTACAGCAACATACATCTCCTTAGTATTGTCTGGATTAACTTCAATATCTGCAATTCTGCCAGAGGCAAAAGCTGGTCCTACACTTCGGAATTTTAAACCAGAATAAGTTGAAGAAGAATATAATTTATCTTCTTTTTTGTCGTCTTGTGCAAAACTAATAAAGCTTAGTAATATTAAGACAGTCAGCAAAATAACTTTGTTTTGTTTCATTTTTTTGTTGGTTATTGGTTTGGTAATATATGTAAATACACAATTTGTTTTTGTTGTAAAAAATGTAAATTTACTTATACTTTTGATTTTAACAAAATTAATTTCATTTTTTTCTATATACGTTTGTATTGGATAGTTTTCTTAATCACTATACGATGCTATCGTATAGTAATAGTGAAAATATACGACAGCATCGTATAATAAATACAAAAAATATACGATTCTGTTGCAATATTTATTTATTTTTTATATGTTTGCATCGTATAATTCAAATGAAAATTTCTTAAAAAAGAGATAAAAATGGAAAAAATATTTTATAGATACAATCCTTGGTGGGAAGGTAAAAACTTTACTAACGATTTGATTAAAAGAGATGGTGTATTAAATTTACTATCAGAAAACTATAATAATAAGCAAGTTATATTTATTACAGGCTTGCGAAGAATTGGAAAAACAACAAGTATAAAATTATTTATAGAACATCTGATAACAAAAAAAAAGATTGATAAAAATCGTATTTTATACATAAGTTTGGATAACTATATGCTGAAAAACAACAATATTTTGGAAATAGTAGAAAAATTTATGCAAATTAAGAATATTAAATTTGGAGAAAAATTACACCTCTTTTTTGATGAAATAACTTACAAGCCAGATTTTGAAATTCAATTAAAAAATCTTTATGATAATTATAATGCTAAAATAGTTGCAAGCTCATCAAGTGCAAGTATGCTGAAAAACAGAAAAGATTTACTTACTGGACGAAATATTGTTATAGAAGTATTACCTCTTGATTTTCAGGAATTTTTATTGTTTAAAAAAATAAAAATAAGTAAAGCAGATTCGCATCTTGTGCCAAATTATTTTCATGAATTTTTAAAAACTGGAGGTATTCCAGAATATGTTTTAACAAATGATATTGAATATATTAACAACTTGGTAGATAATATTATACACAAAGATATTGCGGCATTAAACAATATACGAAATGTTGGGATTTTAAAAGATTATTTTCTGTTGTTAATGGAACGAAGCGGTAAGCAACTGAGTATTAATAAAATATCAAATATTTTAAAAATCTCACCAGACACATCTCGTAGATATTTTGATTTATTTTGCGATGCTTTTTTGATTTATCCAGTAACAAGATATGGAAAAACAAACGAAAAATTACTTTCGCCCAAAAAAATATATTCAGCAGATTTAGGTATCCGAAATCTTTTTACTGAAATAAGAGATTTTGGCAGTCTATTTGAAAATTATATCTATCTTAAAATTAAACATTTGCAACCAAGATATTATTATGAAAATGGTATAGAAATTGATTTTTTCACAAACGACAAACAACTTATTGAAGTAAAATATCACGACAAAAAACTTAACGATAAACAAAAATTACTTTTTGATAAAATAGAAGCCAAAACTAAACAAATAATTAGGACAGATTATGATATAAACAATTTTTTAAGTTTGTAATTTTGAGTCCACAACGACAAGCATCTTTTTGCCAAACTCTGCGTTGGACAAAAATACACTTATTGGAGTGGACTCAATTTTCATAAATTATCTAATTCATTTGTTAGTTCTTCTATTTATCAGAATTTTAAGGACTAACATTAATTAAAAAACTATTTCATATTTCTTCTTTTTTCTTATTCAAATTAAATGAATATAAATTGAGGCTAAGTGCCACGTTTACAGACTGAAAATATCTATAATTAGGGTGTTCTATAATTGACGAATTTGACTCATCGTTTAGCGATATTCTATCTGAATAAATATCAATTTCGCCAACCGATCTTCGGACAAAAAACTCTGCGGCAAAACCATAATATTTAAACCCAAATCCTGAATGCGAGTGCATTGTAAGTCTTTTAAAAGTGCTTAGATTTGTAAAAATAATGTTGTCTCTAAAACTTCTGGTTTCGTTGTAGTTGTTGCCAAGCTCCAATTTTGTTAGGTGCATTGAAGCTGAGCCGAGATAAATATATGGTCGGATGGCTTTTGATTTAAGAAAAACATAACCGACTGATAACGAACTACCCCAGAATCCCCAATTAAGTTTTATATTATTGTATCCTAAATTTTCAAACTCGCTATTAGGATTAAAAGTCTCTGAATATTCCGAAAAATCAACAGAATTTTTGTATTTGGCTTCGTTTGTAAACCACATATTAAAAACATCAAATTGAAAAAACACATTATTTCCCCAATCGTATCTAACATAAACATCTGGAAATGGGGTCTTTGATTTTATTTTTGAACTTTCAAAACCACTAAACCTTATCGTTTCGTTGTTTTCGTTTGCAAAATAATAAACATAATCGGTAGTATTATATTCAAAATAATCCATTGTTACCTCAAGTCCAAAAAAAGATTTCGCCCCTACGTGTAAAAACTGTGCATTTGCGTAATTAAATGACAATAAGCTAATTATCATAATTAAAAATAATGTTTTTTTCATAATTGAGTAGTTTAAATAATTTGTGTAATTTTGGATTAGGATTTTGAAACACTTAGGAATTGTCAAAAAATAAAGCTTCCAACGCAATGTTGGATAGCTCTGTTTGTAAGGGCAACACGTTGCCAAGTGCCTATGGCACGTTGGCAAGTGTTGAATTATAAAAAATTGTCCCGCTTTACTTGGATAGCCAAAAAGAATAAGTTAGGAAGCTAATTTCGTAATTCCTAACTTCTTAAAAACTAATATGATTTAGCAAAACACACTCTTTTTGCCGATGGTTTTCCTGAATAAATACATTTTCCTTGCTCGCCGTCTTCCATAGGAATAAATCTGATTGTTGCTTTTGTTTCCGATTTTATTTTTTCCTCTGTTTCTGCTGTGCCGTCCCAATGTGCATAAATAAATCCGCCTGTTGTTTCTATAATCTTTTTAAATTTCTGATAATCATCAATATAATGAGTATTATCTTCTCTAAATTTTAGAGCTTTATCATAAATATTTTGTTGAATTTCTTCTAATAAATTTTCTATTTCGGTCGCAAGATTTTCTTGTGGATATGTTTTTTTCTCAAAAGTATCTCTTCTTGCAAGTTCTATAGTGTTGTTTTCTAAGTCTCTTGGTCCTATTGCGAGTCTAATTGGCACACCTTTTAGTTCGTATTCGGCAAATTTCCAGCCTGGTTTTTGATGATCGCTGTTGTCGTATTTTACTCTTATTCCTTTGGCTTGCAATTCTTTAATTATGGTTGCAACTTTTTCAGAAATTTGATTTAATTGTTCTTCTTTTCTATAAATAGGAACTATAACTACTTGATCAGGAGCAAGTTTTGGAGGTAAAACAAGCCCTTTATCGTCGGAATGTGCCATAATTAATGCTCCCACAAGCCTTGTAGAAACTCCCCACGACGATGCCCAAACATATTCTCTTTTTCCTTCTTTTGACTGAAATTGAACGTCAAATGCTTTGGCAAAATTTTGCCCCAAAAAGTGAGAAGTTCCTGCTTGTAATGCTTTCCCGTCTTGCATAAGTGCCTCAATACAATAGGTATCGTCTGCACCAGCAAATCTTTCAGATTCTGTTTTTACACCAGTAAGAACTGGAATTGCGAGAAAATCTTGTGCAAATTTTTGATAAATATTAAGCATTTGGATAGTTTCTTCAAGTGCTTCATTTTTAGTAGCATGAGCTGTATGTCCTTCTTGCCATAAAAATTCTGCTGTTCGCAAAAATAATCGTGTTCGCATTTCCCAACGCACCACGTTTGCCCACTGATTTATCAAAAGCGGAAGGTCTCTATATGATTGTATCCAATTTTTGTAAGTGCTCCAAATTATGGTTTCAGAAGTTGGTCGCACAATTAATTCCTCTTCTAATTTTGCAGTTTCATCTACTATTACGCCTTTTCCATTAGGGTCGTTTTTTAAGCGATAATGTGTTACGACTGCACATTCTTTTGCAAAACCATCTACATGGCTTGCTTCTTTGCTGAAAAATGATTTTGGTATAAAAAGCGGAAAATAGGCATTTACATGTCCTGTTGCTTTAAACATTCTATCAAGTTCAATTTTCATATTGTCCCAAATAGAAAATCCGTAAGGTTTGATAACCATTGAACCTCTAACTGCCGAATTCTCAGCTAAATCAGCACTTATTACTAACTCATTATACCACTTTGAATAATTTTCTGATTGTTTTGTTAATTTCTTTGCCATTATAATTGGTAATTATTTTTATAAATTATTTATTTTTTCTTCTGATAATTTTGTTTCATTCATAATTATTTCAATTGAAATATTATTTCTTTTCATTACTCTTGCTAGATTAATTATTGTTTTATCTTTCTCTCCTATCATTTTTTCTTTTTCTCCTATTGTCTTGTCTTTCGTCCTGTTTTCTTGCTCTAACTCACTTATTTTATTGTCTCTATATTCTAATGCTCTCAAATATTCGTCTTCGGCATTCATTTGTTCCTCTAAATCGGGATTGTCTATTTTCATATATGACAAGTTTTTTATATTTATAAGCTGTCTATTATCTCTTCAGGTAATTTTGTTTCATTCATAATTATTTCAATTGAAATATTATTTCTCTTCATTACTCTTGCTAGATTAATTATTGTTTTTTCTTTTTCTCCTATTGTTTTTTCTTTTTCATTTATTGTTTTTTCTTTCTCTCCTATCATTTTTTCTTTCTCTCCTATCATTTTTTCTTTTTCTCCTATCATTTTTTCTTTTTCTCCTATTGTCTTGTCTTTCTTCCTGTTTTCTTGCTCTAACTCACTTATTTTATTGTCTCTATATTCTAATGCTCTCAAATATTCGTCTTCGGCATTCATTTGTTCTTCTAAATCGGGGTTGTCTATGTCTGCGGCTTGCAGACGTTGGATAACTCGGTCTAAAAATCCAGGAAAAACTTTTTTTATTATTCGTAATCTGTGTTCGTTTGTTTTTACTATTGATTTTTGATCAAATAATTTTAATAATTGAAAAAGTTTTGTTTTATATTCATTCTCTTTATATGATTCTGATTTTTCAATTTTTTTGATATTCGGCAATTGAACAACCCAAATAGAATATGTTAAATTGTCTATAAATTCGTTGCTTTTTTGTAGATTTTTGTTCGTAAAAACACCCTCTTTTATATTGTTTGTTTTTACCAATAAATCGTTTACTTCGTGTTCTATTCTAAAATTTAGAATAAATATAGGAATTAACCTTATTGGAACTTTTACTACTTTTACCGCTTTGGTTTTGTGATCAATAATTTCTTTTTCTACTTTTTTCTGGAAATTTTTGCTAATGTATCTTTTAAATCTAAAAATATCATCTGGTTTACTTGCTTTTTGTAATTCTATCATTATTAGCTCTTCTTTTCCATCAGGTAATTTTACAGTTGCTGTAAAATCAAGATGCAAAAGTCTAATATCATCGTCGGTTTTAGGGTCTTTTATTCTAAGTTCTTTAATATTTTGCTCTTCTTTTTTCTCCGAATGACTGAGTGGTTCTAAATCCAGTTTTATTATTTTTTCATTAATTAAAGTGGATAAAATAATTTTTGCACTATCTTTATCCTCCATTAAGTATTTGAATACCACATCATAAATAGGATTAGGAATTATTACATAATCCGTTTCGTTATTGTTTTGTGTTTTCATATATGGTGGATTTTGAAATGATTTATAGAAAAGATAGAAATAAAATACAAAAATAACTAAAAAATTATGGTATTTGTTAAATTTTTTAGTTTATTTGTTAAAATAATTTAAAATAGATTAGTTTTGCGAACTTTATAAAAATATTTGCGTATATCTTTATAAAACGAGGCAAGAAAAATTAAAACAATATACACATCTAAAACAAACAAATTATGAAAAAATCAATTCTTTTATTAGTATTTCTACTAACAGGAGCATTTCTGCTAAACGCACAAGACGGTGATTATTATTACGAAGACGATAACTATTCGGAAAATAATAATGGAGGAGAGCCAACATACATAATTATTGACGACAATAATTCTTATACAACAAGAATTAGACGATTTCATAATCCAATAGTTATAGAAACTACCTCTTATTATTCACCTTACTATTATACAGGGTCGTATTACACATTAACTTATTCGCAAAATTACGGTTGGGACGTAGGTTTGGTATATACACGAAGTTATTATCCTTCGTATTATTCCTCGCCAAGATATTATCACAGACACCACTCGCATAGAGGTTATTATGGAAACAGCTATTACTCAGGCTATAACAGAGGATATTATTCAGGTTACAATAGTGGCTATAACAACGGTTACTGGGACGGGTATTATGATGGCTACTATGGTTCAAGTAATTACAATGGAGGATATTACGGAAATAATACTTATTACCACAATAATTCTTATAATAATAATTATGGTGGTTCGTATGGCAATACTTCACGAAATACGCACAGAACAGGAACTTCTACTACTGGCAATACACGAACAAATAATAATAATTCCAATAATAATGGGACAAACCGTAGTGGTAGTGTAAATCGTTCTAATACAACAAACAACAACACAACAACAAGAACAAACAATTCTAATAGAACTGAAAGATATAATAATACAACAACAAACAGAAGTGAGAATGTAAATCGCTCCAACAATACAACAACACGAACAAATAATTCTAATAGATACAACAACACAACTAATAATAGCAGAAGTAATACAAACAACAATACTGGAACAAGCACAAGAAGTTCTAACAATTCAAGAAATAACAATACTGGAACAAGCACAAGAAGTTCTAATAATTCCAGAAATAACAATACTGGAACAAGCACAAGAAATTCTAATAATTCCAGAAATAACAACACTGGAACAAGCACAAGAAGTTCTAACAATTCAAGAAATAACAACACTGGAACAAGCACAAGAAGTTCTAATAATTCCAGAAATAACAACACAGGAACAAGCACAAGAAGTTCTAACAATTCAAGAAATAACAATACTGGAACAAGCACAAGGAATTCTAATAATTCCAGAAATAACAACAAGGGAACAAGCACAAGAAGTTCTAATAATTCCAGAAATAACAATACAGGAACAAGCACAAGAAGTTCTAATAATTCCAGAAATAACAATACTGGAACAAGCACTAGAAATTCTAACAATTCCAGAAGTAACAACAAAGGAACAAGCACAAAAAAAGGAAAACGTTAAAGATTGTTTTTCTTAGAGAACAAAAAGGAGGAATTAATAAAATATTAATTCCTCCTTTTAAATTTCATCTATTTTGAAATTTAATTATGCTTATTTTCACAGAACCAGCCATATCTATAATTTCAAAAAAAATATTACCCTTAAAACTGCAGCTTTAAAAGGTGGTTTTTCCCAAAAAAAATAATTTTTACTGGTATGTTTATTATTATTGGGTTCATAACGATTATTTACGCATCAAATATATTTTTAATATTTTTCAATAAAGTTATTTTTCAAACTTGTCTGACAGATTATTTACTGTTGTAAAACCTTAGAATGTGTTGTTTTTTTATAACTGGAATTTTGATTGCACAGGTCGAATAAGTTTCGTAAAACTCGTTTAGCCGTTGAGTAAAATAGTGCATTATATTTCATTTTTCAGTTGTTCTATTTTTTTGTTGCATATTTGTTCTGCTAGTATTTTCAGTTTTTCAACACATTTTGCCAGATATTCCAGTTCTTCTTTTTCTACACTATATTCCATTTTGTAGCGAGCATCAATGTAGGCTTTTTTCAACAATATGAATAAGCGTTCCTGCTCTTCTGTTTTTCTAGGAAAAACGGTTTTTAGTCGTGCGTCCAATTTGCATACTCTGATATTCAATTCATCTAAATCATGTATTTTGGGTTTGTAATCCGTTAAAACTAAAAGAATTGTCATTAAATAACGTTCGGTTGCCTGATGAAGTTCAAATGCTGCTTTATTAAAATATTCATGGTCATTTTCACCTTTTATCATATTAGTTTCATAATCTTCAAAAAACATATTGGCATTTTTAAACCATTTCTTAAAATACAATTCAGCTTTATTTATTCTGACTTTTACAGAAAGTGCTTTAGGTTTTGCCAAAACAAATTTCCTGCTATGATAGAGTCTTCGTCCTTCTTTTAGTATATCTGTGAAAAAATAGTTTCCGTTTTCAATTTCAGAGTTGAGATAATCAATACCATGATAAATTATGTACTACCGTTTCTATTCCTGTGTTTCGTCTAATTTTACGCTTTATATTGTTTGAATAAGAATTATTGTGATGTGCTTTTGTTTCATTATCAACAATAATTAACAAGTCATAATCACTTTTGTATTCGTAAGTTGTTCCGTTTTCTACGTATTTATCCTCCACCCAGTCGCCACGGGCATAACTTCCAAACAGAATTATCATATCAACTGTAATTGTTTCAGTTACAAATGATACAATTTCCTGTAATTCCTGTTGCTTCTCTTCGGGCAGATGTTTTATTGTATATTTCATTATTCCTTATTTTCTATTTCCTAAATTCCAACGTGTATAACAGATTGGATATGTGTTGTGAGCCACGTTAATTTTATTTAGAAATAAAAAAAAGGAGGAATTAATATTATTAACTAAAGTTTCGGAGTTGATAAAAAGATGTAAATCAATGTTTTATT
>JAOZQN010000624.1 GCA_029932195.1 Bacteroidales bacterium
GATTACTACATTAAAAATGTCCAATTTTACAAACCAACTTTTTGAGGTCTGTATTCAAACATCCTCCTGCACTATTTATTCCTATTGAAGTGCTTCCTCCAGCATTTGTATTCATTGTTCCATACCAAAATTCTATTACATAAGAACTTTCATATAATTGAACTTGGAAATTTTGTCGTTCTGTTCCCCATAGAGCATCTTTCCATTCTATTGTAAATACTCTCGTTGGAGCAGTTCCTGATACTGTATATAATATCCGTGTTTGTGCATCTGAACTTAAATTATCCCAAAATGGTGCAAGAAAAGGAATATATGTAGAATTTGCAAGCTCGTTTGAAGGTGCTGCATCAGCTACATAAGTAGTTCCCATTTGTAGCCAGCCATTTATGTTTGCTCGAACAGCAGTTACTGCTACTCCATCATATTCAAAATCAAAGCCAGCGGGGAGACTTATATTTGCTCCATCTGTTCCATCTGGTGTTACAACTGTTCCTGTAATTTGTTCAAACTCATCTTGACGATAAGAAAAATTATAATCAAATGATGGAAAACCTTTTATAAAGATATCATCAACAGCAAATGGTGGATTAGTTTGTGGGTTTGCATTATCACTTTTCCATCTGAAACCAATATAAAATTGTTGTCCATCACAAACAGATATGTCTTTTATTGCAGAAGTAAATATTGCTTGTCCAGAGTATTGTGTTGGTTCTGCAATAGCCCAATTTGCTGCTATTGAAGGATCTCCTGTTGTCCACACAATTGTTCCAAAGTCATTTCCTGCATCTCCATTTGATTGCCAATTAAATTCTATTGATAAACTTTTATAATTAGAAGCATCAATAAGAGTATTGCAATATGCAATTGTATTTGCTGCATCTTGGCGACGATATGATTGTTGTGTTCCATTTTGATAAATTGTTAAAATTTCATCGGCACCATTATCTCCTACTCCCCAGTCATTCTGACCACCCGCAGAAATTTCTACTTGTGTCCAAGTGTGGGTTGCTCCTGACGAAGGTAAGTCTGAAGTGGTTGAATGTCCCTCAAAATCTTCTTCAAAAATAGTGCAACCAACTATATCAACAGCAATTTCTGTAGAAGGTGATTGTGTTGATAAACCAGGAGCAGTTGCGGTAAGCATTACATAAGCTCCACCACTTGTAAACATAAAATTGTTTGGTGTTCCAAAATCTGCAACTCCTGCTACAAAATTCATTGAAATATTACTCATTGTAAGAGTTCCTGTATTATCAAGAGTAACTAAACTTGTTATATCTGTATCTATATTTCCATTTACATCTGTTGCAGATACTATTGGCTGTGTTGTTAGTGCAACACTAGATGTTGCAACAGCTGCAGGTTGTCCTGTAAATAATAGTTGTGTTGCTATAACTCTAACTGTTTGAGTATTAGAAACTGTTGCTACTCCAAAATCTGTATTAAATTCTGAACCTGCCGGCAAGGAAATAAAACCGTGCCCTGTTTGAGACGCTTCAAATATCATGGTAGAGTTATCTACAACACCAGAGCTATTAAGCCAAAGTTTCATTGTTATTTCTTCGCTTGTTCCATCTGCTACATCAAAAGTTCCTGTTGATTTTATAAAACTAATATCTGTATCAGTTATTGTAACATCAAGGTTTGTTATTTTTGTTCCTCCATTCCAAAGTTCTGCACCTGCTATGTGGTCTGTCCAGTCTGCTGTTCCTCCATTTTTACTAATATTAAAATTAGTAACTTGTGTAGGAAGTCCATCACCTGAGCCAAGGTCTGTTACGTCAAAACGAAATACATCTATCGCTGTTGCACTTGTTGTTAAAATTGAGCTTACATTTCCAGCAGCAATTTGTCCAGAAGTTGGAGCATCTACTTGTGAGGTTTGGTCATTTGGTTCGTATATACTAAAATCATCTATATACCAACCAGCATATCCATTTCCTGAACCGTCAGTTCCAAACCAAAATCTGAATTGAACAACATCTGTATTTGTAACTACCACTGCTGTATTTATGAGGCTAAAAAGATTAAATTCTGTTTTTACCCAGTCTCCTGTTGGCACAGCTCCAGACCAGCCATCTTCGTTGTTAGCAAGTCCATCAACATCAGCGTCATTTGGGGTGTTTGATACATAATCAGCAGGGGCTATTGTTGTCCAAATTCCACCGTTAAGACTAACTTGAACAGTTCCTCCGTCCCATCCTGACTCACTGTTCATATCCATCCAAAAACTAAGTCTTGGAGCAACACCTCCAGCCATATCAAACATTGGTGTTTCTAAATATGCGTCAACATTATTTGTTGCATAATTTGCATTTAACTTTGTTCCATAAACTGTTTGTCCCGAGTGTCCAAAAGGTGCGATAGTTTGATTACCTCTTTCCCATATACTTGCTGTTCCACTTGTTGCCCATCCATCTTGTGTATCGAAATTATGAGAATATGGTATTGGAAATGCTCCAAGGGTAGTTGTATTTCCTGTTAAAGGAGAAGCTGTTCTATACAAAGGACCACCTGTGCAGGCATAATTTTGAGAAAATATAAAGAAATAGTATTGTGTATTTGCTGTTAAACCTGTAGCAGTAAATACTGTTCCTGCACCTGATTGTACAACAGTCCCATCACCAATTGCATTTCCTGCAATATAGGTAGCTCCATCAACTGGTAAATCTGCAGGATTAGAGAGTGTTGGATCTGTACTAACAACAACAAGATAACCGTCTGGTGTGCTTGCAGCAGCAGTAAATGTTCCATCTATTGTTGTGTATGCAGGAGTTAAACCGAGTGCTGTTGGTTGGTCGGCTGGGGTTGTGCAGGCAACTGATGCGTCGCCAGTTATAGCTAAATCATCTAAATTCCAACCGCTGTAAAACCAACTTCCGTCAGTTGCTCCTATTGAGAATCTTACTTGCATACTTGCATTCCCATCTGCATAAGCAGAAATATCAATATCTTGCAAAGACCAAGCTGCATCTGTAATACCTACCCCATTTGTCCAAACTTGTTGCCACGCAGAGCCGTCCCATACATCAATATACGCATGGTCATAAGATGGGCTCTCTACATTTAACCATCTTTGGAATGTTAGATGCACATTTGTGTTTGAACTACAATCAATTACTGGCGAGGTTGCAGTATATGCTCTATCTGCAATACTTGCTTCGTAGTCTCCATTATTTGCACCTAAACCCGTTAAATCTGTTCCGAGAACACTTGTTCCTTGCTGAGCTGTTGCAGGATCTGGATTTCCGTGTTCTCCTCCTAATGCACCAGGTGCACCTCGTTCCCATTCAGACACAAGTGCCCAGCCTTTATCTGTTTCAAAATCATCTGTCCAAATATTTGCTTTTGGTCCTCTGGTTTTGTTATTTTTTGTAGGAAAGTTATAATTAACTGAAGTTTCGGAGTTGTAATTAGCTGGTTGTGAATATATTACAAAAA
>JAOZQN010000625.1 GCA_029932195.1 Bacteroidales bacterium
ATTAATAATGAGCTTTAAATAAAGAATTTACAAACTCCGAAACTTCAGTTATTAAAACTGTATTTTGAGTTCTTTTAATTTTTACGTATAAAAATAAATTCTCCTCCTTCATCTCCTGCATTTTGAATTGTTCCAAATTGAGGTTCTGTATTACTATTATTCATTATAGCTATACGAAAACTTGCAAAAAGCATATCTGCAGAAATGTATTTATCTGTATTATTATTTAATCTTTTGACAAGATATTGAAGAAACACACTTTTATCTGGAACTTCTTTTAGATTTCCACTTGTCATAGCTTTTTTGCTTGGTAGTTCATACAATTTATTGATTGCAGGTTGGGCATCTGCAAATGCACTTCTGGTTTTAAAAATACTTCCACTAAAACATGCATCTGCAATCAAAAGAGTATGTTTAGATTTTATACTGCTCATATAATCACTTATTCTACTATTTGCTATCCAATGAGCTGTGCTATTTTTTTTTGCATCAACAGGCAACCAATATCCAAGATTTGTCTCATCATTCCAATAACCATGTCCTGCATAAAAAACCAAAAGATTATCCTCCTCTGTGATTTTATTCCTCAAATCATCAAAAGCTTCAATCATTTCAACATAAGTAGCATTCTTAATAAATATAACATTTTGTTTTTCAAATGTATATTTTGTTGTAAGAACATTGTAAATTTTTGTTGCATCGTTAATTGGTTCATCAAGTGAGGTTATAGCTTGGTCTTGATACTTATTATTACCAATTATTAAGGCATAATATTTACCTGTTTTAAGAACAATATTATTTGTTTGATTATCTACAACATTTGTTTCTTGTTGATTAGGGTTTCGTTTTATTGTAAATTGTTCTGTCGCAATATTTCTTTTAGTATCGGTTGCAGTAAGAGTAAATGAATTTTCACCCACTGCCAACAATGCTGTGTGAGTAAACATTCCATTAGTTTGTATATTAACTTCAGCTCCATTTATCAGAACTTTATAAACACCACTTGCATCTGTAACTACACCTTTAATAATTATTTCATTATTTGAGGAAACAGGCTTAAATCCACGTGTTATATTTGGCTCTGTAATTGTTATTTTGGGAGGTATTTTATCTGATAATTGTGGTTTTATATCTGTTTTATATATTTTTTTATGCCGTTTACTATTGTCATAAATTAATCTCACTCCTTCGTTATTTACTTCATAAACATCCATACCAAAAAGCCAACCTTCTACACCATTATAAATAACTTTATGCCACCCCATATTTTGTTCTTCTGATTCTAAAACGGTATTCCAGTGTGTAATAGTCAAAAGATTATTACTGGAAATGTTATTATCTTCGTATAAAACAGTATTATATCTAATTGTTTTTACAAATCTATAAGGCAAATCGGAAAACGAATTAACAAATAAATATTTACTTTGATTTTGAGAGAATGAAGATAAAAAGAACATCAACAAGAGAAATACTAATTTAATTTTTTTCATGATAAATAAAAATTTAGTTTGCCTCCACCTCCCCAAAAAGCGTTAGTAAAAATTGAACATAAAAAAAGCGTGGGATCTGTAACCATTATCTGATATTCAAGGTTCGTCCAAAAACCCTACACACAAATAAGAACAGCCCACGCCAGAGGCGTAGGCATTCGTCTTATTTCTTGTGTGTATTTAAAATTTGGACGATTTTGAATATCAAGAAAAAAGCTAAACGCTTTATATTTTATTATTATTATTTTTTTTTATTTCTTATATATTAGGAGTTTCAATTGGTTTAATAATGGTGTTAATATTAGTTTTTTCGGTTTTAATAATATGAATATTTGCTGTTCCTGTTTTAAAATAACTATCAAATGTCCACACATTTTTTGTTTTATCAATTTGCAATGGAGGAAATTCACTTAAATATTCGGGCAATTCACATATAAGATATTCCTTTGTTTTTGTTCCAACATATTGAATTTCTTTTGTATTTAGATTTAATGCCCATGTTTTTATTCCTTCATTTATGCTATTTGCAAAATACTGGTCAATATATGTGCCACCTCTAAAATCCATTATAAATGTATATAAATTCATTTTAATTATATCCTTTGGTTTTGACTATGATTTTCTCCTTTAAAATCAACCTTTCGTTTAAGTTGTTTTAATTGTTTCTCTATTTTTTTTATCAAGTTTTTATCTTTTTGACTTTTATTCGGTTTTTTTCTTATATTATTATATTCCTTTTTTAACTCTTCGTATTGTTTTTTAAAACTATTACTTTTTTTCTGATTTACATGTTTTTCGTTCTTACCACTTTTCTTTTTATTTTGCCAATTTTCACTTTTGTTATTACTTTTAGTTCTGTTACTATTATTTTGCTCTGTTTTTTGCTTTTTTTTATGTGCAAACTCGTTAAAATAAGCTGTTCCTGAATATGCAAAAGTTCCGAGAAGTAATAAAAGTCCAATTAATTTTGCAGTAAATTTAATATTTATTGTTTCTTTGTTGGTAATAGTAGTTGATTTCATTTTGCAAATATACTGAAATTATCAAGAAAATAAGATAGACGCTTTTTATTTTATTATTATTTTTATGTTTATTTAAAAGTATCAATAATATTTTGAAAAACTCCGAGTATTTTATCTACTTTGTTCAAATAATATTTTTTGTTATCAATAAAAAGGTTGTTCTGGTAAAGTTTCATAAATAGCCAAATATCTCCAGTTGTAACACAACCATAAATACAATCAATATTTTCGTTTGCTTTTTTGTTAAAAACATCGGCAGCATACATTTGTGCGGCACACTGCGGAATAGCTATTTTTATATCGTGGTCTTTTGCTTCAACTATCTGAAAAATAGGTGCTTTTATATCTATTTTATAAAAATTTTTGGTAATAACAAAATCGCATTCACCGTTTAAGTCTTTTTTGGTATCTATATCCAAAGTGCTTCCAGAGAATAGTGTAATAAAATTTTTATTAAGTCGTATTACTTCTGTAAGTATTGGACTTACAATTGTTTCCGATTTTGTTTTTTCATTTTGCGAACTAATTAAGTTGCTGTAAGATAATGTTGTTTTTAACCATTCGCTTGCTTGAATAGGTTTAATTTCTACAAATATATTTTTTTTCACATAATTTATACCAAGTTTTTCTTCTATTTGATTATTATTTTTATAATTACTATATCCCATTTTTATTATTTTATAATGTTGAGTCCACTCCGAAAAGCCTCTTTTTGCCAAACTCCGCGTTATAAATATTTTTTCAATCCTCATTATCAATAAGATAACTGCGGTTAAAAAAAGATTTATGCCTTGATTTTGACAAAAATAGACTTATCGGAGTGGACTCAATGTTAATATACAAATTATTGAAAAGAAAAATAATGTCTGTTATTTTACTGAAGTTTCGGAGTTTATAACATCTTAAATATCAAAAAGTTAAAAAAA
>JAOZQN010000098.1 GCA_029932195.1 Bacteroidales bacterium
ATATTTTTATAAATTATTGATAATCAATATAAAATGAAGGCAAAAACTTTAGTAATTATTTAATTTGAGTGTGTAACATATCGGGGGGAGGTTACAAGTTACAGGTTGCAAGTTTCGGCTACCCACGTAAAGTTGAACAGCAATTGCACTCGTCAGGTGTTTTTCACCTGACGCTTTACAGGCGGTCAGGTGAAAAACACCTGACCGAGGCAATATGTTGAAAATTAGCTTTGTCTAACTTTACGTGGGTAGCCCAAGTTTCGCAAGGCGAAAGAAAAATGATTGTTTTTTTATGAAAAATACAAAAAATAATTATAATAAATCATAATCGCATTGCGAAACCTGTAACATGTAACCTGCAACCAAACTCCCCCCAATATGTTACATACTCATTTAATTTTTACTTAGTTCTTTTTGTTTGAAGTAAAGAATAATAAATATTAGATTTTAGAAAATCAAAAGCAGGTGAAGGAACTTTTCTGCTGTATGTTAGCACAAATTCTGCTTTTTCTAAATCAAAAACATAAAAATCGTAATAATAATAACCAGTGCTTGTGTAATTTAAAGATACCCAAGCAAAATATTTTGTTTTGTATTTCTTAATAATCTCATCTATATATTTTTGATTTGCAGGAATATAATCAGGATATTCTTGAAAATGAATTTCATAAATCCATGCCATCAATATAGAAATATCATTTATTTTATTAATATCGTTTTCGGATAAAATATTACTTCTTAGTTCTACGAAATTAAGGTCAAGTTTTTTAGCTGTTTTTTTTACTACCTTGTCAAACTTCTGTTGTTTAGAATAATAACTATTAATTTTTTCCTGTGTATAATCTTTAATTTTTGTTTCAAAAACAGGGTTTATCAGAATAATGGTATCAATTCCGAGCGAAAAACCATTCTTACCTTCTTTTATTTTTTCTTTCCTATCAAAAACAGAAACTTCTTCTTTTTCTTCATTTTCAGATTCTATAAGAACATATCTCTCTATTAATTTATTATTTTCGGGCAAATCAATTAATGCTTTGTAGTAATAATCATTTGGTTTATTGCTGTTGTTCTGATTTCTTTTCTTGTATTTAATTTTCTCTATTTTTGGCATATTCTCATAATCTACTGTCGTATCTTGCTCTGAAACAGGCGGTATGTATTCTAATGGAAAATCCAATATTGAAGATTCCAAACTTCTGCTTGTCTCAAGTATTATGCTGTCTGTTAGTTGTTGGATATATTTATCATCTTCATATTCAGTATTAATAGTCCAAACATATCTCAGAGCCAATAAGTTAAGTTCTTCCTTTTTTATTGTATCTATAAGATGATTTACTTGCTGCGAATATCCCTCAATTTTTCTTGGTTTTACGTGAACTTTATAAAATCCATCTCTATTTTTATAAAAAACCAATCCGTATAACGATTCGGCAATATTTGTTTTTAAATATTTATTTTCAGGATATTCTTTTAATAAAATATAGCTGTTAAATATTGCTTTTTCAAAATCGTTACCTATTTTGTATAAATAACTTAACTCAAAACGAGCTATTTTTTGAGCTTCGTAAAATTTGCTTTCCGAAATAATAAATTTTTCACCAGAATCAGGTTTTCCTGCTATTGCTTTAAGCATTTTTGCTCTCCTTTTCAAAATATTGGGGTGAGTAGAATTGGAGTCGTCATAATCTTCAATTGCAGTAATATCGTTATATTTAGACAATAGGTATCCAGCAGGAAAAATATAATTTTCGCTTTCAAATATTCCAATATCAAATTTAATTTCGTCAATGGGTAGGTAAGAATATAATAAAATGTCAAAAACATTTTCAATTTCCGAAATACTATATCCCGAATTTTCGTAAAAGAGCTTAAGTCCTTCTATATCAGCATCTAATTCATGTTCTTTTGAATACGAAAAAATTGAACTTAATTTTTCCTCATTAGAGCTAAAATCATTTTGTTCACTTATTATATCATTGGTGTGAATAAAATTTTCTACATGATGTTTTTCTACATAATGAGTTAGCTCATGTGAAATAACAAATGCAAGCTGAGCCTCATTTTGCAATTGTGCCATCAGACCAACGCTAATAAATATTCCGCCATCGCCTGTCATAAAGGCATTTGCTACGGGTGATTTTAATGTGTAAATTTTTATTTTAGAACGCAGTTCTTGATTATCCGCTAATAAGAAGTCAAGGACTTGTTCTGCATATTTTGAAATAGGGTCGTTAAAAGTAATAAATCCACTATTATATAATCCATCAAGGTCTTTTGAATTATTAAAAATAAAATTATTACCTGTTTTTTTAGATGTAAACATCTCTCCACCAGTCATTTCTAATTTAAAATTATTAAAACGAACTTCTTGATTTACAATAAATTCGCTGGGTATTTTTCCGTAAGATTTTATTGTTGTATAGTTTTCAAAGTCCGTTTGCGAAAACAAATTTGAAATACTAAAACATAAAAATGCTAATAATAAATGTTTTTTCATATTATTTAGGGAGTTTTGAGTTCTTTAGTTGTCGTGTTTTTGAGTTATCGTGTTATCGTGTTTTTGAGTTCTTTAGTTGTCGTGTTCTTTAGTTGCCGTATTTTTGAGTTGTCGTGTTTTTGAATTATAAAACTACCGTTCTTTAATTGTAAAAAACAAAAAAACTAACACGATAACTCAAAACTCAAAACACAATAACTCAAAAACACGACAACTCACAACTCAAAAACACGATAACTCAAAAATTATTTACATATTTTCTTCGGTAAATTTTCTGCCAAGTCTCAGTGCTTCAATGTTTACATTGACAATTTGTTCGCCCTTTCTTCCAAAAATTTGTTTTAGTCCCTCTTCAAGCAATTCCATTGATAAATCTAAAAATGGAGAAGCTGCACCAAGCATAACAATATTGGAAGACCTACGTGATTTTATAGATTTTGCAATTGCCTCGGCATCTACAATAATATGATTCTTCACTTTTTTAACATCTGCCAAAAGTCCATCTACATCTGGATAATCTGGTATATTATCAAATGGTTTTGAATTAGTTACAATCCAACCGTCTGACGATAGATATGGCAAATATCTAAGAGCCTCCATTGGTTCAACAGATATTATTATATCAGCTTTTCCTTTTGGAATTACATCAGAAGCAATTGCTTTATCCGACAGTCTCAAATGCGATTGCACATCGCCACCCCTCTGGCTCATTCCGTGAACTTCTGATTGTTTGATGTTTATATTGCCAGCGATTGCTGCCATTCCTACTGTTGCGGCAATAGACAAAATTCCTTGTCCACCTACACCTGCAAGTATTATATTTTTTTTCATTATATATTATTGTTATTTAGTCGGACTGCGGTATGAAGTCGCAGTCTGACTAAAATTTATTCTAATTCATTTTTTTAGTAGCAATTTTTGCTCTTGCTTTTTGAGATGCTGTTTGCACGCATTCTCTAACTGGCACTATTACAGACAGTCCGTTGTAAGCAAATTCCTCTTTCATCATTTCCACCATTTCTTTGTGGTTCTTTTTTAGCGGGATTATTGTTCGCAAGTGGTCTGGGTGAACGCCAAGACCTTTACAAATATCAAAAATACGATCTACTGCATGAGATGTTTGTCCTCCAGTCATTCCAGTAGTTGAATTGTCGGAAATTACTACTGTTATTGGAGAGTCCTCAATAACAGCGTCTAAAAGTCCAGTCATTCCAGAGTGCGTGAAAGTTGAATCGCCAATCATTGCGATAGATGGAATTAGCCCAGCATCGGCTGCACCTTTTGCCATAGTTATTGAAGCTCCCATATCTACGCAAGTATTGATAGCTCTAAAAGGCGACAATGCTCCAAGTGTGTAGCAACCAATATCTGAAAAAACTCTACCCTCTCCTATTTCTGCAACAACTTCATTTAAAGCCTCATATACATCAATATGCCCACAACCTTTGCACATTTGCGGAGGTCTGCCTTTTAATGATGTTGGAGAATCTGTGCCGTAAGTGTCTGTTAATCCGAGTGCTTGAGCTACAATATTAGGATTTAGTTCACCATCTCGTGGAACTGCTCCAGTCAAACGACCTTTTACTTTGTCATTTTTCATAAACCCATTAAGAGACTCTTCTACAATAGGATAGCCATCTTCAAGAACTAAAACTTCGTCGCATTCGTTCATTATTTTTTCCACATAATTACGAGGAATTGGATATTGACTAACTTTTACCACAGAGAATGGAATTTCTATGTCTTCAAAATTTTCTAATAAATAATTATAACCTAATCCGCAAGCTATTACGCCAATTTTTTTATTTTTGGCATCAAAATATTGATTATATTTTGACTCTTCCGATGCTTTTTCAAGTTCTGGTTGCACTGCAATAAGTTTGCGATATTGCACCCTTGCAATTGAAGGCAACAGAATAAATTGCTGTGGGTCTTTTGGTAAAGACAGCTTATTTTCAGTTTTTTGCGGACTTAAATCAATACCCGAACGAGAGTGTGCAAGTCGTGTAGTAATTCGTAACATAACTGGCACATTGTATTTTTCCGAAAGGTCAAAAGCTGTGTATGCCATTTCATACGCTTCTTGCTGATTAGAAGGTTCTAATACTGGTATCATCGCAAATTTTGCATAAAAACGAGAGTCTTGCTCATTTTGCGAAGAGTGCATCGAAGGGTCGTCTGCTACCGTTATTACTAATCCTCCGTTTACTCCTGTTATTGCTGAATTCATAAAGACATCTGCAGCAACATTTACTCCCACGTGTTTCATGCAGACCATTGCCCGTTTGCCCGCATATGACATTCCGAGTGCCGACTCCATTGCCGTTTTTTCGTTAGCCGACCAGTCGCTGTGAATTTTGTTCTCTTTCGCATATTTGTTGCGTTGCACATACTCCGTGATTTCTGTTGATGGCGTTCCGGGATAAGCATATATTCCCGACATTCCTCCGTCTAAAGCTCCTTGAGCTATTGCTTCGTCGCCAAGTAATAATAATTTTTGCATAGTATTTTATGTTAGTTTATTAGGGTATTTGTTTATTGGTTTATTTGTTCTTTTTCCAACAAATAAACTATTTTATAAATCTAAGGAGTTCTAATTTTTCTCTTTTAGATGAAAATAAGTTTTTTTAGAGTAATTACAGTCATTTATTTCACTCCTTTAAACATATCTTGAAACATTTTACCAATAACTGGTAGAGGTTTCATTTCTTTATTTACAGCAGTAATTACTCCAATTATCATAAGAATTATTCCAAGTTTTTTTATTATCCACGCAAGAGTATTGTTGAATGGGATAAAATCTAAAAAACCAAAACCTAAACCAACAAGAAATGCTACCACAAATAATATCTGCACTCCAAGTCCTTGCCGGATATGAAATATTGTAAAATCATTCTTATTATCCTTATACAGAATAATATATGAAATAAACCAACCAATAGGAAAGGCATAAGCCAGAATTGCAGTAATATTATCGTTATTACTTTTTTGAAGTTCACTTTTACTATTATTTTCCATTTTTATTAAATTATTTAAAATTTTATATTAAATTTACAGTTGCAAATTTATTAAAAATTTTAACTAAACCTACTTAATATGAAAAAAAATCTATTCTTAATTTTCTTAATTCTTGTATCTTTTGCTGTAAACGCACAGATAACAAAAAAGGGAACACCTTATTATTTTATGAACGATTTTCCAAGCGAAATTCCTGTGATAGAAACACCAACTTTTGACGTGGAAATATTATTGGAAGAAGACCAAAACGAAGTTATGATAAAACCTTACCGATTTGCAAAAGTCTTTTCGGTAAATCTTAATTTTAAAGAAGAAAGTAACAGCGTAGAAGATGAAAATAATAACATTTGGATATTAAAAATTAAATCGGAAAATGCAAAATCTATTGGTTTAGTTTTTTCAGATTTTGAACTGCCAGCTGGTGCAAAACTTTTTATTTATGATAAAAATAAAACTCACTTAATTGGAGCTATAACAAGCGAAAATAATAAGGAAAATAAAATTTTACCTATAACATATATTCCTGCTGATGAGTTAATTATAGAATACTCTGAGCCAAAATCGGCAGAAAATAAAGCTGATTTTGTAGTTGTCCAAATTTCGCACGATTATAGAGGAGCTTTTGAAAAAGGTTCTCAATATTGCGAAGTAAATATAAATTGTAGCGAAGGCGATGACTGGCAGACAGTTAAACATGCCGTTTGCAAATATACTTATAGCAGTGGTGGAAATGGTTATATGTGTTCTGGTGCATTAATAGCTAATACTCAATTAGATGACACTCCGTATTTTCTCACCGCAAATCATTGTGTAAGCACAGATGACGAAGCAAGTTCTGCTGTTTTTTATTTTAATTATGAAGCCACAACTTGTGACGGCACAACAGGCTCTACTTCTCAAACTGTTTCGGGGGCAACTATTAAAGCAACCGCCAATAATCATTTAGATTTCTCACTTTTAGAAATGACATCTGTGCCTCCGCAAAGCTATCAGCCATATTATGCGGGCTGGGATAGAAGCACTTCTGCTCCCACAGGCACAACTTGTATTCATCACCCGGCAGGAGATATTAAAAAAATTAGTAAAGATAATGATGTCGCAGGAACGGGAACATTCGGAAGTGGTTATGATAGTGAAAAGCATTGGTTAGTAGGCGATTGGGAACTTGGAACAACCGAAGGTGGTTCGTCTGGCTCGCCACTTTTTAATGCAGACCAATTAATTATTGGAGACCTCAGCGGTGGCGAAGCAAATTGCGACTATAACTACAACGATTATTATCAAAAAATTGATGCTTCTTGGGACGATTATTCTACTCAAAACGAACAACTTAAACATTGGTTAGATCCTATTTCGTCTAATTATACAACTCTAAATGGATACGATCCATATATTAATCCCGATTTAGCTCCACCAGTAAATCTAACATATACAATTGAAAATGAGAATAATGTAACTTTAAATTGGTTAGAACCTGGTTCTTCAACAGGAAATTTTAATGATGGTTTTGAAGAATATACAGATTTTTCTCTAAATTTTGGAAGTTGGACACAGCACGACAATGATGAGCAAGCAACCTGGGGGGTAAATAATTTTGATTTTACAAACGAAGGCTATACAGGAGCTTTTATTGTTTTTACACCTTCGGCTTGCGATCCTGCCAATCCGTCTGGCTGGGAGGCGTATTCTGGAAATAGTTATGTTGCATGTTTTGATTCTCAAACTCTGCCAAACGACGATTGGCTAATTACTCCGCAAATAACTGTTATGAGTGGAAATCAGTTATCCTTTTATGCAAAATCTATTTCAGACGATGATGGTTTAGAGCGGTTTACAGTTAGTATTTCTACAACAGGAACTGCCACAGAAGATTTCACAAAAATCTCGTCAGGAGATTACACAGAACCTCCAACTACATGGACACAATACACTTACGACCTATCGGCTTATGCAGAACAAGACATATACATTGCTATAAATGTTGTTTCAGATGATGCTTTTTGTTTTATGTTAGACGATTTTGAAGTTTCTAATCCTGTTAAAAATAAAAAATTGGAAAATAATAGTCAAGTAAATATAAATAATGAGATTTTAAATAAATCTAAAAACCTGTCAAATAGAGAAAATACTGAAAATACAATTATTGCAGACCTTACAACAAAAGACTTAATTGGCTATAAACTATATCGTAATACACTTCTTTATCAAGAACTTGACAACATTACAACAACTTACATTGATGCAGGTCTAGACGACGGAATTTATAATTATTATGTATCAGCAATTTATACGGGAGATGAAGAATCTCGTCCTTCTAATCAAATATCTGCAAATGTTGGTGTTAGTGTTAAAGAAATAGATGTAAATACTTTTAATATTTATCCAAACCCGAGCAATGGTGTTTTTTATATCAATTCAACTGAAAATTTGAAAAATACAGAGATAAAAATTTATAATTGCAAAGGCGAAATTCTAAATGTTTTTAATCAAAACTTAAATCAAAATACCGAACTAAATCTTGAAAATTATCCGAAAGGAATTTATTTAATCAAAATTTTTACAGAAAACAATGTTTTTACAGAAAAAATAATTATACAATAATTTAGTAATGAATAATTGATAATGAACAATGAATAATGAACAATGAATAATGAACAATTTTGCAGATGTCTGATAAACAAAAATATTGTTTTTATAGCAATATACTTAACTTTTAACTTGATAACATGACAACTTTAAACTTGATAACACGACAACTTTAAACTTGACAACTTTTAACACGACAACTTTAAACTTGATAACACGACAACTTTAAACTTGACAACACGATAACTTTTCAACTTTTAACTTGATAACTTAAAAACTTTTAACTTTATAACTAAAAAAACATGGAAAAGAAGAAAAAAAGTTCTAAAAAAATAGAATTAACACGAGAATTTATAAAAAGTTTGCCAAAAGCAGAATTGCATTGTCATTTAGATGGTTCAATGCGAGTAGAAACAATCATGGATATTGCCAAAAGGGATAATATAAAACTCCCGTCCAACGATATTGATGAGATGCGAAAAATTCTGGAAGTAGGAATGGGTTGTAAAAGTTTGGAGGAATATCTCCGCCCGTTTGATATTACCGCAGAAGTATTGCAGACGGAAGAAAATCTTACACGTGCAACCTACGAACTTGCAGAAGATGCTGCCGAAGAAAATGTTAGATATATAGAAATCCGATTTGCACCGCTTTGGCACATAAAAAAAGGATTGTCGCTTACAAAAGTTGTAGAAGCAGTTTTAGATGGTTCAAAAAAAGGCGAAAATGATTTTAATATAAAAATAGGAATAATTATTTGTGGTATCCGCCACACTTCACCAGAGGATACGATGAAAGTTGCAGAACTCGCTGTTGCCTACAAAAACAGAGGAATTGTTGGTTTTGACCTTGCTGGTGCCGAAAAAGATTTTCCTGCAAAAGAACACAAAGAAGCATTTTATTTAATTATAAATAATAATATCAACACAACTGCACATGCTGGTGAAGCCTATGGAACAGAGTCTATTGAGCAAGCAATTCATTATATTAGTGCCAATAGAATAGGACACGGAACTCGCCTCCGAGAAGACGGAGATTTACTAAATTATGTGAACGACCACAGGATTCCGCTAGAAATGTGTATAACTTCAAATGTTCAAACAAAAGCGGTAGCAAAATTTGAAGACCACCCAATTAAATTTTATTTTGATTTAGGACTTCGAGTAACTTTGAGCACCGATAATAGATTAATATCAGACACTAATCTTACCGACGAATACATGATTGCAATAGAAAAATTTGGCTTTAATATTGATGAGATTAAATATTTAATTCTAAATGGTTTTAAATCAGCATTTTTACCTATTCACGAAAAGATAATACTCATAAAACAAATTACAAAAGAATTGGAAGAGAAAGGAGTTGTCTTTAATAAAAATTATATTTAATATTTACCTAACCCAGACAAGCTGGAAAAGTTTTGAAGTTTTGAAATTATGAAGTTTTGAATAATATTATGCCAAAAAAAATAACGATTTTCAGGATTAAGAGACTATTAGCCCCAAAGTGATAAAATGTTATATATTATGCAATTATCAATGACCAATTGGTAATGTTGTCTTATAACTGGACATAATAAATAGCTGTTTTATTTATATTTGACACACCACCTGCTAAACTGTATTCAATTGTGAGAGCCAATATTACAGCTTTTGACAGTAAACCCACAACTTGGCAGATGGTTTTGTGTAGATAAGCTGGCAGAGTTGGATTGGTCTGTTTCACAAACCCTCATTTTTTTGAGGTAAGCCAAAATGTAAGCTATAAAAAAAGCCTGCATTATAAAAACACAGGCTTCTCAAGATATACTAAATGTTAAAATGATTTGTTATTTATAAAACAACTTTCACATTAATTGCATTTAAACCTTTTCTTCCTTCTTTGAGTTCAAACTCTACTGTATCTCCTTCTTGAATTTCATCAACTAATCCTGATACATGAACGAAATGCTCCTCGTTTGACTCTTCTTCTTTAATAAATCCAAAACCTTTTGCATCGTTAAAAAACTTAACTGTTCCTCTTTTCATTTTTGATAATATAATATGATTAATAAAGTGCAAAGATAAAAACTTATTTTTTATAATAAAATTATTTTGACTTATATTTGAAAAAAGTTTTTAAATATAAACTTCTGCAATACTAAACAGACTGTATGTTTTTGTCTCTCAGTATATTGCTTAAATAAAATATCTTACAACGGAAGTTAATTAAAATAACAAAGTCAAAATAGTTTTATAAACTATGTTTTTCAGATATTTATAACTGTTTTAGTATCTTAATCCTGAAAATCTTTGTTTTTTTGGCATAATATTATTCAAAACTTCATAATTTCAAAACTTCAAAACTTTTCCAGCTTGTCTGGGTTAGGTGTAAAATAATTCTTACATGAGTCCACTCCGAAAAGCATCTTTTAGCCAAACTCGGTGTTGGACTCAAATTTAAAGTTGCAAAAATATAAAAGAAATGAAAAAATAAGATAAAAAGAACAATTTTTCTTATCTTTGTGTTTTAAACGATTATTTATCCAGAAAAAATGGAAATACAATATTAAGAAACGTAGAGACGTGATTTATCACGTCTGACACACACGAGACAGCAATGAAAAATTTAAAAACAATACCAGAATTTAAAAACCAAGAAGAAGAGTTTGAATTTTGGAATAACAACGATAGTGCAGACTTTGTAGATTGGAACACTGCGAAAGAGGTTAATTTTAGCAACCTAAAAAAAACAAATAAAGAAATTACTTTAAGTATTCCGGTTGATATTTTTGAAAAAATAAAAATAAATGCCAATAAAATAGATATACCTTACAACTCTCTTATAAAATTATATCTGATACAAGGTTTAGAAAATAATTATTCTTACAAGAACATATAAAGTTGTAAAAGCCTCTGTTTTGAGAGGTAGGCACAACTGTGAATAATTCGTTTTAATCTACTTGCAAGTTGTAAAAGCCTCTGTTTTGAGAGGTAGGCACAACTTAGGAAAATATGAATTATAAACTGCTGCAGTTGTAAAAGCCTCTGTTTTGAGAGGTAGGCACAACGACGCTCCCAACGTTCAACTGCCCATTTTGGTTGTAAAAGCCTCTGTTTTGAGAGGTAGGCACAACCTTGCGATTGTGCTTAACTAACTTCTTTTGGTTGTAAAAGCCTCTGTTTTGAGAGGTAGGCACAACTGGACTTTTTATCAACAGTAATCAAGATATGTTGTAAAAGCCTCTGTTTTGAGAGGTAGGCACAACGCAGTAATCTATACTAACACTTCTTTCATGGTTGTAAAAGCCTCTGTTTTGAGAGGTAGGCACAACAAAGGTTATTATATAGATTACGGTGGACAAGTTGTAAAAGCCTCTGTTTTGAGAGGTAGGCACAACAAATGCAATAGCACTTCTGTTGCCCATTGGGTTGTAAAAGCCTCTGTTTTGAGAGGTAGGCACAACCAGTTATACTTATTAACCCACTTGGATATAGTTGTAAAAGCCTCTGTTTTGAGAGGTAGGCACAACTTAAGTGGTGCAACTTGTTGCACCACTTTTATTTACATCGTTTTTATGATTGAAAAATTGGGGTTTTAATTGTTTTTTGGGAGCGAAATGGCGAGTTTTTGTAATCCTAATTCTAAGCTGAATTATTCATAAATTATTAAAAAACCGTTAAAACGATTGAATTTTAATTGTTTATATTAACCCACGACTTAAGTCGTGGGCTGATATAAAATACAGATTATAACCGTTTTAACGGTTTTTGTGAATAATGCAGGCTAAAAAACAGAAAAAGAAATTTTGTAGTTTTTAATAAAATTATGTATCTTTGAGCTTAGTTTTAAAATCCGAAAAATGAAGGTATCTAAAATATCGTGGCAAAAAATATTATTGGAGCAAATTCCAAACGTAGAAATAGATTTTTCCGAAGGACAAATTAATTACAAACAAGTTATGGAATTAGCACGCTTAGGCTACAAAGTGCCACAATCAATAATTGATTATAAAGACAACGAAATAGAAGATGACGAAGATAATCCATTTTTTTCGGATAATTTTATTCAACAAATAAAAGAAGAGTATTTAACAGAAGTAAAATTAACAATCCCCAAAAAATATTTAGAATACATGAAACAAAAAAAGATAAATATTTCCAATATGTTAATCTCACCTTTAGACGAACAAATGCAAGTCCGATTTGCATAAATTTTATTTATCTAACATCAAAAAACATGTTAATAAGTGTAACCAAAGCCCAATATTTGAAAAATTATTCTATCATGCTACATTTTAGCAATGGCAAAAATGGAATTGTAGATTTAAAACCAACTATTTTTAACGACCACCGAAATATTTTTGAACAATTAAAAAATATTGAAAATTTTAAAAAATTCACCTTAGATAGTTGGACACTAACATGGTCTAATAATATTGATTTATCGCCAGAGTATTTATATAGCATAATAAAATAAAAGTTATAAAAATAGCTATCCGCAAAAAAAACTGTTAGACCTCTAAAAAGCCGTCTAACAGTTTTTTTTATTAATTATCAAATCATAATTTTTAAAATTCTAAAAAAAATAATAAATTTGTGAGTTCAAAATATCAAAAACTATTATATATGGCACAAGATAAATACCACCCAAAAGCCCCTTTTGCACTGTTTCTTAATCAGGCGGAGCATAATTTAGCTATCGCAATAGAAAATGTATTGAATTTAGATAATCAATATTTTCAAAAAAATACGGAGGATATACCAAAAGCAATAAGTGAAAAATTAGACGATAAACATAATCTGACTGATAATAGTATTTCCTTGCTTGAAAAAAAATATTTGAGATTTTTAATGGGAGATAAACTTGAAGATAAAAGAAATAATCTATTTCTCTGTGCAAATATGTTAAATAATTTGCGTAATTATTATTCACATAATTGGCATAATCAAAGTTCTTTATTTCTAAATACCGATAATGAGAAGTTGTTTAAAAATTATTTAGAAGAAAAATTTACAACTGATATTTTATTAGACAACTATACAATAGAAGATTTTTCGCACATAAATATTCCAAGTAAAAATTTTAAACTTTTTCATGAAGGAATAAATAAAAATGGAAATAGGTTTATAAAATTTGACAAACAAGAAAAAGGAATAATATTTTTAGCAAATTTCTTTTTAACCAAAAAACAGTGCAATTTATTTATTGACCAATGCAGAGGTTTTAAAAAAACTTTTGATAAACCCTCGCAAGCCACACGAGATTTATTTACTTATTATCATATAAAACAGCCTAATAGTGATTTTATTACACAACAATCAGATGTCAAGTTTTTTATTGATGCTGTTACATATTTAAGCAAATATCCTAAAATAGTGCTTAATAATATAAAACCAAACGAAATAAACTACAAATTAACTAAAGGAAAAATACAAAAAATAAAAGACCAAATTTTTCAACGCCAAGACCCAACAGAAAATATTTCAAAAAAAGAAGAAAAAACAGAGGCAAGGCGAGAATTTGCCAAAAATTTTGATAAAATAGAAAAGCTTTGTGAAAAAAAATATACTAATAAAAAAGAATTTATTAATGAAATTGAAAAAATCTTCAATAATTTTAATTATACTCAAAAATATGAAAAAATAATACTTGAACATGCTTCCGAAAAACTAAATGTAAGAACAAATACAGACCGTTTTGTTACATTTGCCCTAAAATATATTGATGATTTTAATTTATTTTCAAAAATAAAATTTAGAGTATATTCAAACACCGAAGTAAAAGAAATAGAAAAACATTATCATGGAAAAGATTTTAAATTTAAAAAACGAGAGCATAAAACAATATATGCAAAATACAACGAAAATAAGGAAAAAGAATATTTGTATTTTATCAAAAATAATAATGTTTTTTTTGAAGCACAATTAAAAAACGGCACACAAAAAGGTTCTATAAGTATTCATGAATTAAGAAATTTGGTATTTGCACTTTCCAATAAACCACCAAAAGCAGTAGAGGGTAAAATTATTAGCTATTTAACAGAATATAAAAATATTTTAAATAGTATAAAAAATGAAAAAACAATAGAAGAATCAAAAAAAATATTAACACAAGTAAAGTTAAAAGATTTCCCTAACTCTATTGAGAATTATTTAAATAAAAAAGAAGTAACGATAGAAGATTATAAAACAAGTATTATAAAAAGGCTTGAACACATTAATAAATATACTGAAAATAAAAAAGATGGAATAAAAAAAATACGTAAACACGAAAAAGTAAGAGAAATAATAAAATTTGTAAATCGTTTTAATTCAGCAATAAGAGGAGAGAATGGAAAACGAGAATATTTGGATAGAGACCAACATCAGGAATTAGAAAAATTATTAGGAACTTATCCCAAGTCTGAACAAGATTTAGTTTATTTTTTAATAGATAATGAAATAAGAACTGAAAAAAGTAATTTTAAAGATTTTATACAAAATAAACCAGATATAAATAGTATCTTGTATAAAGTTTTTGGAATTTATATATCGTGGTCTAAAAAAGCTATAACAAAAATAGAAAAGAAAAATGATATAAAATATTTAAAATCAGTTGCAAAAATAATAAATATTACTCCAAAAGATTATTCTATTAATAATATAAAGCAAAATATAGATTGTTTTTTAATGCAAAATATTGTTATTCCAAGAGGTTTTGTTAAAAGATTTTTTTACAACGAAGGGGTAAGTGATTTGGTAAAAGATTTAGAGCCTAAAACAATAATTGATTTTATTTATTCTAAAACAGAAGATTTATTTGAAAATTCCTGATTATAACGTATTTTGTTGAAATTTGTATAAGTCTCTAAATTTCA
>JAOZQN010000099.1:0-10878 GCA_029932195.1 Bacteroidales bacterium
TAAAAACTGGGGGAACTTTTATTATAAAAACATAAAATTATTAACACCTTACCTAGTGGGTGACACTTTTTTTTGTTAATGGCTTGTAAATGAGTGATAAAAAAAATGAGATTTTTTTTTCATTCTACAAAATTAGGTAAAAAAAGCAAATTTGCAGTTTTTTGCAAGTTGTTAGTTGCTTATTATGAGGAGTTTGTTGTTTTTTTTGCAAGAAAGTTCGTTCTATTTTTTTTGTAAATTGCTTATTTTTAGAGTTTTATTAATAATTAGAATTATTATGCGAATAAGAGAACAAGATTACATAGTAAATCAAGATTTTGATGTTGCTAATCTTAATTACGATAAAGCCCATGCACATGTAGAAGGAATTAAAGAGTTGGAAGTTATACTAAAGGCGTGTATCTTTATTTTTGATTATCATAGACATAACTATTTTTACATAAAATCCTACAACGAATATTTTAGTGAAATACCAAAACAAATAAAACGTCCTTATGTTTTATTTAACAGCGAGCTACACCCCGAAGATGTAGAATTTGTAAAACAAATACATCATCGTGCTTTCCAATACATTTTTTCGGTAGATGCAAACAAACGAAAAGATGTCCAACTTTTTTATCGTTGTAGAATGAAAACAAATACAGGAAAATATGAAATGACTAGTATAAAAACCAAACTGTTAGAAACTGATAGTAAAGGAAATATCTGGCTTGTTATGTTTCTTATACAAAAAGCCCCCGCTCCAAGCTACATGATTCCATTTATAGAAATTTCAGAAAGCAAAGAAATAAAAAAATATAATTTTAATAACTCTTACAATCTGTTTAGTGATAAAGAAAAGAAATTAATAAACTTTATTTTTGATGATAAAACAAACATAGAAATAGCAGAAATTATGAATATATCTGTAAATACAGTAAAAACTCATATAAAACGTATGTATAATAAATTGGACGTTACTGAAAGAGAAGAGTTTCAAAAATCTTTACTTTATATTAAAACGGAAGTAGAAAATTAAAAGGAAAATGCTTTTTTTTATATACTTTTGCATAAAACAATTTATATCTTTTTTGTAACCTGCCGAAATTGCTTCTATTCTCTCTTCTATGGTTGAGTAAACCGTTTGTGCAACTATCGTCAAATTAGGTCTAAATTCTTTTATCAATTTAGTTGCTTCAAGGCCATTCATAATTGGCATTTTCATATCCATTAAAACAAGTTTAATTTCAATATTTTTTACAAATACAAACAGCTTCTTTTTCCATTTTTAGCATATAAAATTGGGTTAAATCTAAATATTCAAGTAACGAACTCAAATATAAAACATTTGTCTTTTCATCTTCTACTATCATAATTGTATTTTTATCTTTTGTAATATTATTCTTATTCAAATCAAGATTAGTGGTTTCTTTATTTGTGGTATTGTAGGGTATTGTAACAAAAAAAGTCGAACCTTTTCACTTTTCACTTTTCACTTTTCCCTTTTCCCTTTTCCGACTCCAAAGTAATTTCACCACCAAGCAATTCAGTATTTTCTTTAGCTATTGATAAACCTAGACCAAGTCCACCTACTTTACTCGATAACTATCTCTCTACTCTCTTTTTTTATTCCTATTCCAGTATCTTTAACATAAATTTCTATTTTTCCATTATTAACAGAAGTCTTAGAGCTGTTAATTTACTCATTACTAAGCGTTTATATGTGTTGTGCTGTTTTTTTAACTTGCTAACTATTAGAGTTTTACTGAAATTGATGTTTTTATAAAAAGCAGATTATCAATATTTTGTATGGTAAATTACAAAAACATACGTTTTTTTGCTTTTATTAATTATTTTTCAATTGCCCCGTTTTAGGACGGGGGTAGCAGGAATAAACACCAATTAGGACCTTAGTCCTTTATTTTATGAGACCGTTAAAAAAGGACTAAAGCCCTAATAATCAATTTATATATTTATCCCCGACCTAAAGGTTGGGGCAATTGAAAGTAAAATAGTTTAATAACTTATTATTTTATAATTTAATCTGCAACGACTTGATTTCCAATTGCTTAGTTGTTAAAAAAATAAATATAGAATTGTATAATTTGAAATATGCTTTCGTTTAATAATAAGTTTGTTCTAAAATTAAAAATTTTTGTTTGCTTTCATGCGACTGCTAAATTCAAACCTTAACTATATTTTAACGTTAAAAAAACTTAAAAAAAAATTAATCTGTAAATTTAAAATAGCTCATATAAGGCTAATAACAAGAATATTAAATTCACAATCCATTTTATAGTTAAGTTGTTTATCCAAAATAAAAAATAAAAATTTGTGTAGTAATTTTTTTTATGATATTTTTGTTCACTAAACAAACTATATATTCAGCAAACTATTTATTCCGTGAAGTATTATGAATGAAAAACAAATTGAGGAATTAGGTGAACTTTTGATGATTATTCCTACTAAATTGTGTAGAAATATGGAAAAACGATTTGTAAATACCATACTTAAAGATTTTTCAAAAGACTTGGCAAAACATCATTTTATGATAATGAAAATGTTGCAGGTAAAAGACCATTTTTATGTAACAGAAGTCTCAACATATTTAGGAATAACAAAATCTCAGATGACAGCCTCGGTAGATAAACTATTAAAACTTGGTTATGTAGAAAGACATACAGACGAAAACGATCGTAGAAAAATTTTTATCTCACTAACAAAAGAAGGAGAATTAATAACCGAAAAAATATGTGAGCAAATAAAAATTATTTTCACTAAGGATATTAGTGTTTTATCTGAAAATGAATTACACGACCTAAAGAAAGGTCTTATTGTCTTAAATAAATTTTACAGATTAAATGAAGGCAATAATAAATAATTATCTATTATCCTGTAGTTTGACTAAGGAAAACGCTGGTTAAAGCAGTAAGTAAATAAGAAGAAAGATATAAAGAATACTTTTTTATTCTCTAATGTATTTATTATCAGGCGAAAACTAATTAAAAACTAAACACTTAAAACTAAGCACTTACTTAATTAATTTAAAGATAACAACTAAAAAAAAATCAAACAATAAAATAATATACAAAAATGCAAAAAACAGAACATAGTTTTTCGGAACTGGCAAAAATATTTGAACCAGAATTACTAAACGAGTTAATGAAACTTGAGGTCTATAAATTCCCAAAAGGATCTAACTTTAAAGGACATGATGGAGAGCCAGGAGCAATTCCAATTGTGATAAAAGGTTATATAAATGTATCTAAGAAAGACAAAAAAGGTAGAGAATTTCCTGTTTATACTATAAATGAAGGCGAAAGTTGCATAATCGCAATAAATGCAATTATCCATTCATCAAAGAATAGAGGGCAAGAAGGAGTTGCTGTTGTAGATGTAGAAACTATAGTTGTAAGTGCAGAACAATCAAAAGAATGGATAGATAAATATTCTTCTTGGAGACAATATATTTTTGATTTATACGGCAAACGATTAGATGAGTTACTAAACCAACACGAAATTGTTACTGAACAAAAAGACCAAATATCTAAACGCAACGAAAAAATTAATAATAGTATAAAATATGCTCGGAGAATTCAAAATGCAGTTATGCCTTCCGAAGAATATATGACTGAAATTTTACCCGAATATTTTATCCTAAACAAACCAAGGGATATTGTTAGTGGAGATTTTTATTGGACAGAACTAAAAGATAATCAGCTTATTGTGGTAACCGCCGACTCTACAGGACATGGAGTTCCAGGAGCATTTATGAGCATGTTGGGAGTTTCTATGCTCAACGAGATTGTGAACAAAGATATTTGTCATGGAGCAAGCGAAATTTTGAATGAATTGAGAAATAAAATAAAATCATCGCTCAATCAAACTGGTGAAAAAGACGAACAAAAAGATGGTTTTGATATGGCTCTATGTATCATTGATTTAGAAAATAAAAAACTTGAATTTGCTGGAGCATACAATCCGCTTTATCTTATGCGAGACAACCAACTTATTGAAATTAAGGCAGATAAAATGCCAGTAGGAATACATATCAAAGAAAAAGAAAGTTTTACTTCTCACAAAACAGATTTAGAACACAACGATCTAATTTACATGTTTTCCGATGGTTATACAGACCAATTTGGTGGCGAAAAAAATCAAAAATTTTCAAAAAAATCATTTAAAAATCTAATTAAAGAAATACATAACGAACCGCTTAAAAAACAAGAAGAGATACTATCCGAAACTTTTGAAACTTGGAAAGGAAAATTAGACCAATTGGACGACGTTCTTGTTTTTGGAATAAAAATAAAATAAGTGTGTAACAGTTGGGGGCTTTTGGCAGTTGGCTTTTAGCTTCTTCGCAAAGCGACAAAAAACTAAGCCAATAGCCAATATCTAAAAGTCAATAGCCCACTGATACGTTACACACTCAAACTTAATCGAATTATTTTACAGTTCCTAAAAAAACTTAAAAAAGATATAATTTCATATATTAAAAGTTCTTTTTTAATATATTTGCAAAAAAACATCAATGATTTGAATGTGTAATATATTGGAGGCTTTTGGCTGTTAGCAGTTGGCTTTTGGCTTCGCAAAGCGATAGAAACTAAGCCAATATATAAAAACCAATAGCCCCTGATACTTTACACACTCCAATGATTTGAGTGTGTAACATATCGGGGGAGTTTAGCTTTTGGCAGTTGGCTTTTGGCTTCGCAAAGTGAAAAAGGTCTATTTGCTTATTAGTTTGTATATTAACTGATTACAAAACACAAAAAGTAAAGATTTTAACCTAATTCAGTATAATATCTCATGGGGCTATTGCTATTGGCTTATTTTTTATCGCTTTGCGAAGCCAAAAGCTAAAAGCCAACTACCAAAAGCCCCCAATATATTACACACTTCAATGATTTACATAATCTCCATTTTATATTTAAATGAGAGCAGTATAAAAAATTATAAAAAAATGAAAAAACAAGCATTTATTTTGCTAATAATAACTTTATTAGCTACAAATTTAGTTTTTGCACAAAAAAACAACACAATAAGTGGATACATAAAAAGTGCAGAAGATGGCGAAGGATTAATTGGAGCTTCTATTTATGTAAAAGAGTTGAAAAACGGCGGAGTTACAAATGTTTACGGTTTTTATTCAATAACTATCCCCGAAGGAAAATATACAATAGACTACAGCTTTATTGGTTTTGATAAACAATCTTTTGAAATAGATTTGACGGAAAGTATTACTCACAATATAGAATTAGTAGCTAATTCTCAACAAATTAACGATGTTGTAGTAACAGGCGAAAGAGCCGATGCAAATATTCAAAATTCGGAAATGAGTGTGGTAAAAATTTCCACAAAGGAGATAAGAGTTTTACCAGTAATGTTCGGCGAACAGGATATTCTTAAAACACTGCAACTTATGCCTGGAATAAAATCTGCTGGCGAAGGAAATAGCGGATTTTATGTGCGTGGAGGCAGTGCCGACCAAAATCTCATTGTGCTGGACGAAGCTCCTGTTTACAACGCCGCTCATTTGATGGGATTTTTCTCAGTTTTTAATTCCGATGCAGTAAAAGATATGAAACTCTACAAAGGAAATGCTCCTGCAGAATATGGTGGCAGACTCTCGTCAGTCCTTGATGTGCAGATGAATGAAGGAAATTCTAAAAAACTCGGAGTGTCGGGAGGAATAGGGCTAATTTCTTCTCGCCTAACAATTGAAGCTCCAATTATAAAAAACAAAGCATCGTTTGTTATTTCAGGAAGAAGGACTTATGCAGATATGTTTCTTATTTTTGCAAAAAATGATGCCATAAAAAATTCTACCTTATATTTTTATGATCTAAATGCAAAAGCAAATGTCCAACTTACCAAAAAAGATAAATTATACCTTTCGGGATATTTTGGCAGAGATATTTTTGGTTTCAACGATATGATGGGTTTTGACTGGGGAAATCAGACAGGAACAATGCGGTGGAATCATTTATTTGGAAACAAATTATTTCTCAATAGCTCACTAATTTATAGCAAATACGATTATAAAATTAAGATGGGTTTTGGAGATATGAAAATGAATATAACATCTGGTATAGAGGACTATAACTGGAAAGAAGATTTTACATATTTTGCAAATACCAAAAATACAATAAAATTTGGTGGCAATGTAATTCATCATACATTTAGTCCTGGGGAATTGGAATTTTCAGATACTTTATTTGATGTTACAGAGCTACTTGCACCAAAACGTGCCTTGGAAAGTTCGGCATATATTTCGCATAAATTTGATATTTCTAGATTTGTAAAATTAACCTACGGTCTGCGATATTCTAATTTTACAGTTATTGGTTTAGATTCTGTTTATTCTTATAATGATGACCAACAAATTATTGATACTACGGCTTTTGGATTAAATGAAATAGTTCAAAATTACGGCAATTTTGAACCAAGACTAACCCTTAATTTTATTCTAAATAATAAAAACTCTATAAAATTATCTTACGCCAGAAATTCCCAGTATTTACACTTACTATCCAATTCAACTTCCTCTACACCAATGGATTTATGGATACCAAGTAGTAAAATTATCAAGCCACAGCTTGCCGACCAAGTGGCATTAGGATATTTCAAGAATTTTAAAGATAATACTTATGAAACATCTATTGAAATTTATTACAAAGACCTTAAAAATCAGATAGATTACAGAAGTGGAGCAGATATAATGTTCAACGAACACGTAGAATCCGAGTTAGTTTTTGGCAGTGGACGAGCCTATGGAGTGGAACTTTTCATAAAAAAACGAACAGGAAAATTAACTGGCTGGATAGGTTACACACTCGCCCGCACGGAACGAACTTTTGACGAAATAGACGACGGAGCATGGTATCCTGCAAAACAAGACCGCACCCACGATGTTTCGGTGGTAGCTATGTATAATATTACAAAAAAGCTAAACATCTCGGCTACATGGGTTTACTATACAGGAAACGCCGTAACATTCCCAAGTGGAAAATATGAAATAGAAGGTGTGCTTGTTCCCGTTTACACGAGTAGAAATGGCTATCGTATGCCAAATTATCACCGTATGGATTTAGGAATTACTTACACAAATAAAAAGAAAAAACGTTTTGAGTCAAGTTGGAATTTGTCTGCATACAATCTTTATGCTCGTAAAAATGCCTATTCTATTAGTTTTGAACCAGACGAAAACGATCCTACAAAAACAAATGCAGTTCAACTTTCGCTGTTTCGCATAATTCCTTCGCTTACTTATAATTTTAATTTTTAATAAAAATGAAAAAAATGAAAAAGGCACACCTAATTTATATGGCATTAATAATTCTTTTTGCTTCTTGCCAAGATATTATTGATATTGACTTAAATGAAATAGACCCAAAAATTGTAATTGAAGGTTCGGTAGTTAGTGGAGAAAATGTAAAAGTTACAGTATCTTACACTACCGATTATTACAATCCAACAGACTTTCCAGGAATATCAGGAGCAGTTGTTACCGTAAGCGATGGCGAAGGAAGCTCAGAAATTCTAAAAGAAACCGAAACGGTTGGTTTATATGAATCGTCCGAAATAGTTTGCGAATATGGCAAAACCTACGAGCTAAAAGTAGAACATGAAGGTGAGGAATATACCGCAACTTCAGAAATGCCAAAAGAAGTGGAAGAATGGTTTCCGCTTTTCACAGAAATGGAATTTACTTTTGGAGACTCTACAATGACAATGATGAGAATGCTTTGCCTACTTCCTGATGTTCAGGAAGATACTACTAATTATTTTAGGCTTAAGACTTATAAGTTACATGATGAGCAAAAAGGAAACGGTAGTTTTAATATTTTTGATGATACAGATGTAATAGAAGATGAGTTTCTTGGAGAACTTATAATGCTAGGAATACCTACTGATTTTCAGTTATTTGACAGTGTAATAGTTGAGGTAATATCAATAAATAAAAAGACCTACGATTTTTATAACTCACTTACTGCCATTGCAGGAAGTTCCGACGGTGGCGGACCTCCACCAACTTCTACACCAGCCAACCCAATGACAAATATTTCTAACGGAGGATTTGGTTATTTTTCTTCTTATGCCATTAGTATAGATACACTTGTGGTTTTTGAGATGCCAATGGGAGAAAATAAATAATTTTATTTATATTCATTAGAACTTCACTTTGAAATTCTAATGAATATTTTTATTTTGTTATAAAAATTAGAACTTAATCCATAAAATCAATACCAGTTGGTTCATTAAATTTTCCTCGTTCCTCTTTTATTTTATTCAACATTTTTGTTTGTTCTTCATCTAACTCTTCGCTATTTTCTGGCACTCCATTAATATATTTTATCTCGTAAGAACCTTCTCTATCCGGGTAATAATATGTCCAAATTCCTGTTTCCAGTCCATTTTTAAATTGTCCTTTCATTTTCAATCTTTTATCTGGGAAAAAATGGAGATACGAACCTTCACGTTTTCCATTTTTCATATAACAAATAAATTGTGGTGTGCCTCTGTCATTAAAATAATTTCGTATCCAAATGCTGTCTTGTTTGCCATCTTTATAATACTTCTCATCAAGTATATCTGGATAATTTATTAATGAATATGTTGTAGATCTGCCATTTAGAACACCTTTAATATAATATTCTTCTTTTAGCATAATGGAATCTGCTTTATAATATTGCCAAAGGCTGTCTTTTTGTTTATTAAAATAATATCCCATTGCAACTCTCTGTGCATCTTCATTATAAAGTATTGCACTTGCTCTTTCACTTTTATCATCAAAAAACAATTTTGCTTTTAGCTCACCATTTTCGTAGTATTTGCGGTAGATTCCAACAGGTTTGCCATCTTTAAAATTAATTTCGTATTCCACACAGCCAGACTCATAATATTTCACCCAAAGTCCTTGTTTCATGCCTTTCATATCTGTTTTATTTTTGGCTTCGGCATAAGTTGCAAATGCTAATATTTGTTCGTTGCAAGGAGGCTTTGGGATAAAAGCATCTATATATTCTGGAGTTGTATCATTATATATCTCAACAAGATACTTAAAATAATATTCTGCTTTTCCTACATCTTTACCAAAATTATATCGTCGCCCTGCCATTAGCATAGAGTCGTGAACCTCTGTCAGTTCTGTTTTTATATTATTAAACTCTGTTTTACCCTTATCTTTTTGCGTTGCCCTAAAAATATTTGTTGTAGCTTTCTGCAAATATTTATCACTTACTGCTCCTGTTTCCTGTTTTGATTTCTGAAAATTAGATAGACCTATATAATAATAAGGTGTCGGATTTTTGGTGTTTTTCTTTATATATTTATCCGCCTTCTTTATACATTTATCATAATCTCCACTATTGTAGGCATCTGTAATTTTTAGGATTTTCTTGTCTTGCGAAAAAGCAAAAACAATTGTTAAACTAAATAAAATTGTAAGGATTGTGTGTTTCATGATTAGTTAGTTAATAACTCATTGAGACCTGACAGATTTTTAAAACCTGTTAGGTCTGAACATAAGTCAGAAATTGTTTTGTATGTTTTGGTTTTATTATTTTTATCTAATTGCCAAACAATATTGTTATCTTTTATTTTTATTATAACTTTTATTTTGGCATTTTGTTGTATTTCGTATCCAATTCTTTCCAGAGCTTTTTTTGTCCAATATTCGTGAAGATCCATTGTTTTACTCACAGGGTGGCTTTGAGCCACCCTGTGAGTATTCTTTTGAATCTCTCTTTGAGTATTCTTTTGAGTCTCCCTGTGAGTATTCTTTTGAATCTCTCTTTGAGTCCCCTCGTTAGTAATTTCTATCTGACCTATTATTTTTTTATCAAAATTAAAATCAGCATTTGAATTGTCAAATTTAATATTTTTATTTTTAAAAATAAGTGAAAATTGATTTTTTAAAATTAAATCCTCGGGAGAGCCTGTAATTATTTTTTCTGGGAGCATAAGCCAAATGATGTCGGCATATTTTATTGCAATATTTAAGTCGTGTGTAGAAAATAGGACGAGTTTATTTTCGTCTTTTGATAATTTATTTATTATGTAGCTCAAATGATGTTTGTTGGCAAGGTCAAGGAAGGCTGTTGGTTCGTCGAGAATTATAATATCGGTATTTTGGGCTAATGCTCTGGCAATCATTACACGTTGTTTTTCGCCGTCGCTAATTTCGTTTACACTTTTATCTGCAAGATGTGTTATCTCGGTTAGTTCCAATGACTTAGAAATTGTTTGTCTATCGGATTGTTTTAATTTGCCAAGCCAATTGGTATGCGGAAATCTTCCGAGAGAAATTAACTCACTAACAGTTAGGTTTGGCAAATTAGTGTTGTTAGTTGATACATAGCTAATTATCTTCGCTATTTCTGGTTGTTTATATTCAGAGATTATTTTATTTTTGATTAATACTTCTCCAGAAATAGCATTTTGCAAATTAGCAATAGTTCGTAGGAGAGTGCTTTTGCCCACACCATTTTCGCCAATTAATGCAATTGATTGCCCGCTGTTGGCTTGCAGATTTATATCCGAAAAAACAGTCAGCGGTTCACTCGAAGTGAACCGCTGACTGATAGAATATCCTATTTTTATATTTTGGAGAGATAACATTTTATTTAAGAACATCGTTTATTCTTTTTATTGAAAAAATAAATTAAGCTAATTTCGTGTAATCCACCAGAGTAAACAAAAGTAGTAATAGGTGTTTCGTAAGAATACACAAACTGAATAGAATTTATTAAAGATAATCCTAAATTAAAATTAATATAACTTATATTTTTCGTTAGTTGATGGTTTTTTAATCGCACTCCTGAACCTATAATAAAATTGTTATACGAAATATCTGTTCCTATTATTAAATTAGAACTATTTTTTTGATAG
>JAOZQN010000099.1:10888-14918 GCA_029932195.1 Bacteroidales bacterium
ATAATACTTTAGGAATTATTTTTGTATTAGCTATTCTTTTATCTATGTCAATAATAGATTTATAACTTAAAGAGTAAAACATTGGATAATAATAATTATTACCTTCGGCAAAAGCAGTATTTGGCATATTCAAGTGATTGACAGACAATCCAACAGTGTGAATATATTTTTTATTTTGATAAAGAAATGCAATGCCTGTGGCAAAATTAATCTTTTTCAAGTCCTCTGTATTAACAGAAGGTATGTTTGCAGGCGAAACAACCCCGAGAACAGGGTCTAATTGACTGCTAAATATTTTATCCTCCATATTTAAACCTCTGGATAAATATCCAGCATTTACCCCTATGGAAAAATCTAATTTACGATTAATTTTTAAAATCTTACTAAGGTTAAAACTTACCAAGTCGGTAACAATGCTTCCGCTTCCTTCGTAGTATCTTAACGCAGAAAGACCGATACCAATATTAGGGCTACTAATTAGTCCGTTCACATTCACACCATAGTTAGAATACTGATTAACAGCTGGATACACCTGACGATATGCTAATATTGCACTAATATCATCATAAAGTCCAGAAGATGCAGGATTATAAATATTGTCATTTGAATTACTATTAATAAATATTGGGTCTTGTGCCGACAAACTTAAAATATTTATTATTAATATAAAAGATAGATATATTTTTTTCATAATTTATAAGAAAATGTTTAGTTTTAAGTGTTTAGTTTTTAATTAGCTTTCGCCTAAGGTGTTAAAAATTTCAGATTTTATTAAAAAAAGTTCTTTAAGTTCTTGCATCTATCTGTAAATAAACACAATACAATAATCAGTTGCCTCGACCTTCAGGTCGGGGATAAAGATAAAATTTGATTATTAGGGCTTTAGTCCTTTTTTAACGGCGTAGAAAGTAAAGGACTAAAGCCCTAATCAGTGGATCTATTGCATTACCCCCGACCTAAAGGTCAGGGCAATTTTTTTTTAAAAATATTGACAATTACTAATTAAGAATGTTTTTATATACATCTAAATATCAAAACAATACAAAAAACGAAAGAACTTTTTTATTGATATTTCCTGTTTTTTAACACCTTAGCTTTCGCCTAAAAAACAGTAAAATTGAATTGAATAGTTATACTTTTATACGTTCCTAAGCCAGACAAGCTGGAAAAGTTTTGAAGTTTTGAAATTATGAAGTTTTGAATAATATTATGCCAAAAAAACAACGATTTCAGGATTAGGATACTAAACTAACGAATTAAAGTTAATATTCCGGATTTACTGTATTTTCCATTTTTTTGTTTTTGTCCTTTCCATTCAATATCGTTTTCAAAAGTAGCGTTGGCTTTCCAAAAATAGATGCCTTGTGGCATGTTTTTTTCTTTATATTTTCCGTCCCAACTCTCTGTTGGATTTCCTCCGCTGTCGATTAAAGAGCTTGTCCACATTAAGTTTCCTGAATTATTATAAATGGAAATTTCATATTCCACAAGATGTGTGCCTTTTGGCAAAAATATTTTTGACTCGCCATAACCTGCGTCTGGCATAAAAGCAGTTGGTATAAAAAGACCGTCAAAATATTCTACATATATTTCATAAACAAGAGTATCGGAGCAATAAGAAATTGTATCGTATGCTATTTGTGTTACTTCAAAATCACCAAATGTTTCGTAGCGGTGCGTTGGTTCAAATTCAAAAGTATTTAAAGTATCGCCAAAATCCCAATAATAGTAATTTGCATTTTCTGTCAGATTTTCAAAATAAATTTGCCCGTAGGGGAAAGGTTCAGTTTCTTCCTCCCAACTAAAATCTGTTTCGGGAGTATTAAGAACTTCAATTAAATTGGATTTTAAAACCTCTTCTTCGCAGCCATCTTTACTTACCGATTTTAATTTCACATCATAAAAACCTTCGCCATAAAATTCGTAAACCACATTTGAGTCTATAAAAATCTGGTTGTCGATATCCCATGCGTAATTTTCTCCATATAATGTATTATTTGTAAAACTAACTGTTATAGGTTCGCAACCTGAATCTATATCCGTTTCAAAATCAATAATTGGTGGTTGAAAAACGGTAAAAGTTTGTGTTGTTGTATCGGAGCAATTATTTGTTGTTTTTACTATTTGTGTTATATTATAAACTGCACTCGTATCAAAAATTTGACTTGGATTTTGAAGTAATGAAATATTACCTGTATCAAAAGTATATTCCCACATATCCGTGTTTTCCGAAAGGTCGTTAAATTGAATTTCTACTGGATAGCCACAAATAGAGTCGGGATAAAATTCAAAATTAGATGTTGGTTTTAAAAAGGCTTCAATATAATCGGTTTTGGTTAACGTTTCTGTGCAGTTTTCGTTTTCTGCTTGGAGTGTTATAGTATAAAGATTATCTCCTATAAAAGTATGAGTTGCTTCGTTGCTATAATAAAATTGATTATCAATATACCAATAACATGTATCATAAAATTGTGACTGATTGGTAAGTTCTACGTCCAAAGGCTCGCAGCCTTGTGTTGGGGTAGAGGTAAATTCTAAAATAGGTTTTTGATAAACGGTGAAGTTGTGAGTTGCTGTATCTTTGCAAGCATGTAACGACTCCACAATTAATTGAATTTGATAAGTTCCAACATCTTCAAAAGTAGCATCTGGATATTGTAAAATACTTGTTTGTCCGTTGGAAAAATCCCACGACCATGTTGATACGTCTTCTGACTGGTCTGTAAATTGAATAGTTATAGGACTGTTACACGATGAAGTGTCGGACATAGAAAATGCAGCAACAGGTTTGGGGAATATTTGAACACTTTTTGTTATACTATCTTTGCACGATTTATCAGACTCCACAATTAAGCGAACATCATATACTCCAGCAAAAGAATAAAAATGTTCGGGATTTTGAACATTAGCCCCTTCTGTATCGTCAAAGTGCCAAGACCTATATATAATATTGTTTTCGGAGTCGGTGGATATATCTGTAAAAAAAGAAGCAAAAGGCATACAAGGTTCTGTAAATGTGAAATCTGCGATTGGATTTGTAGTAACAGCAACAATAGTTGTGTCGTTGTTGCTACAATTATTTTCGTCGGTTACAGTAACTACATAATTTGATGTTTCTATGGGGGAAACAGAAATATAGGAAGTAGTCTCTCCTGTGTTCCACAAATATATGCTTGCTCCAGTTGTTACAGTTAATAAAGCTGTGTCGTGTGGACATATTTCTTGGTCGTCGCAAATACTTAAAACTGGAAGTGCGTAAACTCCAACAGTAATAGTATCGGAGTTCTGACAATTATTATTATCTATAATTGTTACCCAGTAATCTGTTGTTATTTGTGGTTTTACATAAATATTGTTTTCTGTTTTATTGTTTGACCACAAATAACTCTGCCCGCCAGTTGCTACAAGATGTAAACTATCATTTAAACAAATTGAAGTATCGTTACCAATATTTATTTCGGGTAGCGGATTTACAAAAACAGTTATTTCTGCCACACTTGTTGATAAATCATCGCAAGTAGCTGTAACCGAGTATGTGCTTGTTTCGGTTGGCGAAACAATAATACTCTCGGTATTTTCTCCTGTGTTCCAAAGATATGTTTCGCCACCTGTTGCAGTTAGAATTATTTCTGTTCCCAAACAAATAGTGCGGTCGTTTCCTATATTTACGGTGCATTGTGCCAAAACTTTGTTTGCAAATATTAATATTGAAAACAGAATTATTAAGATTATTGTGGACTTAGTTTGCATACTAAAAAAAGTTTTTGTAATACTTAAGTGAATTAGGTTTTCGTATTTTTATTATTTTCAAACGCCGACAGGGTTTGTCCGAAAACCTATTTCATTTCAGTATAATTTAAATTAATAACTGACAATAAGTAAGTAGATTGACAATTTTAAATTTACGATTGGTTTACACCTGATAATCAGAAGTAACCTAATTTTCAATTATCCATTTTAAATTGTCCATCTACTTACTTACAAAAATAATGATATGAATTACTTGTTTCACATAGTAATACAAATAATT